>NZ_LZZV01000051.1:0-849 GCF_014170385.1 Delftia sp. UME58 | reverse complement strand
GGGGAATGGGAAGGCATGGACGTGGATATCTGCCGCGCGGTCGCCGCGGCCGTGTTCGGCGACTCCACCAAATTCAAGGGCACGGCGCTGTCGACCCAGCAACGCTTCACCGCGCTGCAATCGGGCGAAGTCGACGTGCTGCTGCGCACCGTCACGCTGACCCAGACGCGCGACACGTCGCTGGGCCTGTCGGCCGTTGCCGCCAGCTTCTATGACGGCCAGGGCATCCTGGTGAACAAGAAACTGGGCGTCAAGAGCGCCAAGGAACTGAACGGCGCCACCATCTGCGTGCAGCCGGGCACCACCACGGAACTGAACCTGGCCGACTGGTTCCGCGCCAACAAGATCGAATTCAAGCCGGTCGTGATCGACAAGGTGACCGAAGTCGTGCGCGCCTTCGAATCCGGCCGCTGCGATGCCTTCACCGACGACGCCTCGCAACTGGCCGCCGTGCGCGCGACCCAAGTGGCCAACCCCAACGACTACGAGATTCTGCCGGAACGCTTCTCCAAGGAACCACTGGGCCCCATGGTGCGCCAGGGCGACGAGAACTGGCTGGGCATCGTGCGCTGGACCTTGTTCGCGCTGCTGGAAGCCGAGGAGTACGGCATCACGCAGAAGAACGTGGACGAGATGCTGAAGAGCAACAACCCCAACGTGCTGCGCATCCTGGGCGTGACCCCGGGCGCCGGCAAGAACATGGGCGTAGACGAAAAGTGGGCCTATAACGCCATCAAGGCCGTGGGCAACTACAGCGAAATATTCGAGCGCAACGTCGGCAAGGACAGCAAGCTGGGCCTGCAGCGCGGCACGAACGCGCTGTGGAGCAACGGCGGCGCCATGTATCCG
>NZ_LZZV01000050.1:0-1821 GCF_014170385.1 Delftia sp. UME58 | reverse complement strand
CCCGGGCGACGACAAGGGTACGGTCACCGAAGACGTGACGCTCGCCGTTGGCGGCAAGCTCGACGTGACGGATCCGGATGCAGGCGAAGCGGTCTTCAAGCCGCAGACGGATGCCGCTGGCCAACACGGCAAGTTCTCCATCGACGCCAATGGCAATTGGACCTACAACCTGACCAACAACGACCCGGCCGTCCAAGGCCTGGGCGCTGGCAAGACCCTGACCGAGACCTTCACCGTTACGACGGCTGATGGCACCACCGGTCAAGTGGTCGTCACCATCGTCGGCACCAACGACATCCCGGTCCTGACCGGCAAGGCCGATGGTGCGGTCACCGAAGACGGCACCCTGGTTGCCACCGGCAAGATCGACGTCGCCGACGTCGACACGACCGACAAGCACACCTGGACCGTCAACGACGGCGGCAAGGGCACGTACGGCTCCTTCTCGGTCGACACGACCGGCAAGTGGACCTACAACCTGGACAGCAGCAACCTCGACGTCAAGGCGCTGAAGGCTGGCGAGACGGCCACTGAGACCTTCACCGTTACCGTGGACGACGGCAACGGCGGCGTGGTCACCAAGGACGTGACAGTCACGATCAACGGCACCGATGACGGCGCCGTGATCACCCCGGCTAACCCGGGCGACGACAAGGGTACGGTCACCGAAGACGTGACGCTCGCCGTTGGCGGCAAGCTCGACGTGACGGATCCGGATGCAGGCGAAGCGGTCTTCAAGCCGCAGACGGATGCCGCTGGCCAACACGGCAAGTTCTCCATCGACGCCAATGGCAATTGGACCTACAACCTGACCAACAACGACCCGGCCGTCCAAGGCCTGGGCGCTGGCAAGACCCTGACCGAGACCTTCACCGTTACGACGGCTGACGGCACGACCGGTCAAGTGGTCGTCACCATCAACGGCACCAACGACATCCCGGTTCTGACCGGCAAGGCGGACGGCGCAGTCACGGAAGACGGCACCCTGGTTGCGACTGGCAAGATCGACGTCGCCGACGTCGACACGACCGACAAGCACACCTGGACCGTCAACGACGGCGGCAAGGGCACGTACGGCTCCTTCTCGGTCGACACGACCGGCAAATGGACCTACAACCTGGACAACACCAACAAGGACGTCCAAGGTCTGAAGTCCGGCCAGTCCATTACCGAGACCTTCACGGTCACCGTCAATGACGGCAACGGCGGCGTGGTCACGAAGGACGTGACGGTCACCATCAACGGCACCGACGACGGCGCCGTGATCAACCCGGCCACCCCGGGCGACGACAAGGGTACGGTCACCGAAGACGTGACGCTCGCCGTTGGCGGCAAGCTCGACGTGACGGATCCGGATGCAGGCGAAGCGGTCTTCAAGCCGCAGACGGATGCCGCTGGCCAACACGGCAAGTTCTCCATCGACGCCGATGGCAAGTGGACGTACAACCTGACCAACAACGACCCGGCCGTCCAAGGCCTGGGCGCTGGCAAGACCCTGACCGAGACCTTCACCGTTACGACGGCTGATGGCACCACCGGTCAAGTGGTCGTCACCATCGTCGGCACCAACGACATCCCGGTCTTGACTGGCAAGGCGGACGGCGCAGTCACGGAAGACGGCACCCTGGTTGCGACTGGCAAGATCGACGTCGCCGACGTCGACACGACCGACAAGCACACCTGGACCGTCAACGACGGCGGCAAGGGCACGTATGGCTCCTTCTCGGTCGACACGACCGGCAAATGGACCTACAACCTGGACAACACCAACAAGAATGTCCAAGGCCTGAAGTCCGGCGAGTCCTTCACCGAGACCTTCAC
>NZ_LZZV01000049.1:0-106041 GCF_014170385.1 Delftia sp. UME58 | reverse complement strand
GGCTACGCCGTGCTGGGCACCACCTGGGTCGGCGGCGGAGGCGGCGCAGGCGGTGGCTCAGGCAGCAACGGCGGCGCAGCGGCGGGCGGCATCTACAACGCTCCGGGCGCTTCGCTCACCCTGCAGGGCGCGGGCTGCTCCGTCACCGCGAACCTGGCGGCGGGCGGCGGCGGTGCCGGGTACCGCGGCGGCGGCCGGGCCGTGGGCGGCGTCTGGAACGACGGCACACTCATCCTGGCACCCGAATGCGCCGCAGCCATCGGCGGCAACGCGGCCGGCGCGGGGCGCGATGGACAGGGTGGGGGCTTCGCCCCCGCCGCGGCCGATGGTGCCTGGCCCCTCACGGTGCAGGCCGGTGCGGGCGTCACGGTGAACGCCAGCGCCGCGCCCATTCCGCTCACGGGCGGCATCGCCGCCTGCACCAGCGCAGGCGGTGCCAATTGCAGCGCCATCCATGCGGCAGGCGATGTGGTCGCGCTGACCGCCAATGCGCCCCCCGCGGGCCAGCAGATCGTGTGGAGCGAAGGCTGCGTTGCGGACAGCAGCAATCCCTTGCGCGCCATCGCCACGATGGACGCATCCCGCCTGTGCAAGGCCGTGCTGGCGGCCAGCACCTATGCCATCACCGCCCTGGCCGATCCCACGGACGGCGGCACGCTGGACTGCCCCACGACGGCGCAGCACGGCAGCGTCGCGGCGTGCACTGCGCATCCGGCCGCCGGCCATGCCACACAGTCCATCAGCGGCTGCGGCGGCACGCCCACGGCGCCGGGGGTGGATGGCTACAGCACCGCCGCCATCACCGCCGCCTGCACGGTCACGGCGCAGTTCGTGCTGATCGACCACGCCATCACCGCCAGTGCCTCGGCCGGCGGCTCCATCGCCTGCCCGGCGACGGTGCAGCATGGCGGCAGCGCCACCTGCACGGCCACGCCCGAGCAGGGCTTTCACCTGGACCACTTCATCGGTTGCGACGGCGCCAGCGGCACCACCTGCCAGCTCACCAACGTGCAAGCCCCCAGGGCCGTGGTTGCCGTGTTCGCGGCGCCGCCCATGCCTGCCGCCATCCCCACGCTGTCGCAGTGGGGGGTGCTGCTGTCCGGGCTGATAATTTGGGGATTTTTTGGCCTCCAGCGCCCGTACATCAAGCACAAGCAGCTATAGAAACAGGAGTCAACCCCATGCCCATGCGCCACCTGATCCGCTTATGTGCGCTGGCCATGTGCCTGCTGTGGGGCAGCGCGCAGGCCCAGGTCACCGCCACACCTCTGACCATCGAGCGGGCCTACAACATCTGGGGCCCCGTCACGTTCTCGGCCACCGACGCCACGCCCGGCGGGCCATATGCCGCTACCTACGCCATCGCGTCGCCGCCCACGCATGGCAGCTTGGACGCCATCGTCGATGGCGCGGCGAATTACCACCCGAATGCGGACTACGTGGGCGAAGACAGCTTCACTTACACCGCCCGCACGGCCAACGGCACGTCGGCCCCCGCCACGGTGCGCATCACCATGCAGCCGCCCGTGGCCCCCGTGGCGTATGACGGCCACTTCCACGTGCGCTTCAACACCCTGGCAGACCTGGGCCTGATCGGGCGCAACCCCAACGCGGGCTCTCATGCTCGGGTGTACTTCGAGCCGGTCGCCCCGCCCGCGCACGGCGACGTGGTGTTTGGCCCGTACAACTACGTGGCGTACACGCCCCATGCAGGCTATGCGGGGCCGGACGCCTTCACCTTCCGCGTCCGCCACCCCGTGTGGGGCACTTCCAACGTGGCCACCGCCAGCATCACCGTGGCCCCTGCCGCGCTGCCGCTGGCCTACCCCGGCACCCACTACGTACCGCACGGCACGGCCATGCCCATGGCGCTGACGGCGCAAGACACCAACACCGGTGGCCCCTTCGCGCTGGCCTATGCCGTGGCCACGCCTCCCGCGCACGGCAGCGTGGCCATCGCAGGCAGCACCGCCACCTACACGCCCGCCAGCGGCACCTGGGGGCCGGACAGCTTCAGCTTCACCGCCACCTCGGCCAACGGCACATCCGCACCCGCCGCCGTGCGCGTGCTGGTGGGCCAGCCGGTCACGCTGGGCCTGCCCGGCGGGCGCAACGACACCGGCCAGACCGCCTGCACCGACACGGCGGGCACCGCCATCGCCTGCGCCGCGCTCACCGCCCACCCTGGCCAGGACGGGCGCTTTGGCCGCGACGCGCAGGCAGGCGCGGCGGCCTTCGACTACGTGGCCGATGGCGGCTGCGTCGTTGACCGCGTCACGGGCCTCACCTGGTCGGCCGACACGCTGCCCGCCCGCACCTGGGCCCAGGCGGCCAGCGCCACGGACAACCGCTGCGGCATCGCCACCGGCTGGCGCCTGCCCACGCGGCGCGAGCTGCTGACCCTGGTGCACCACGGCGCCAGCAACCCGGCCAGTGCATTCCCTGGCACGCAAAGCGCGCCGTACTGGAGCAGCGACGCGCAAGCTGGCCAAGCCTGGGCCGTGGATTTTGCCGACGGCGGCACGCGCCGCATCGCGCAAACCGAGGCCCACGCCGCCCGCCTGGTGGCGCTGCCCGCCAACCAGCCGCCCACCCTCACGCTGGGCGCGGCGGAAATCGTGCGGTCCAACAACGAAATGCCCGGCCCGCGCAGCTACCCCGGCTGGGCCACCGGCATCACGCCCGGCCCCGCGCGCGAGGCCGGGCAGCAACTGATCGCCACCGTGCGCCTGCTGCCCGTGCCGGGCGTGAAGATGCTGGAGTTTGACGAGGCGCCCACCCTCGACCCCACCACGGGCGAGCTGCGCTTTACCGTGCTGCACCGCATCTATTCCGAAGGCGTGCTGGCGGGCCAGGACGTTTACTACTGGACCTCGTCCGCCGGGCGCGTGCGCGTCGAGGTCACGCTGCAAGACGACGGCGGCACCGCGGGCGGCGGGGCAGACACCACCGTCAAGAGCTTCGAGATCGCCGTTCAGCACGTGCCCACCGCCGACGAGGTCAACATCAAGCACCCCTGGAAGGCCGCCTGCATCCCCGTCACCTTGAGCGCGCACGACATCGACACCGATCCGAAGACCGACGTCCTCTTTCCGCTGCGCTACTGGCCGCTGTTCCAGATCAAGGTACATCCCGAAGAGGGGTACCTGACCGATTACGTCGGCAGCTCGCAATCGCTGGCGGCGCAGGGCCCCAGCGCGGGCACCCGCAAAAGCATCAGCGTGCCGCTGGGCGACACCGTCGATTCCGTGCAGCACATGGGCGTCACGGGCAGACTCGCGCCGGTGCCCGGCCCCGTCAGCCCCTGGGGCTTCTTCGGCACCACCGTCTGCTACGTGCCCATCAGCAGCACCTTCACCGGCTTCGACACGTTCACCTACACCGCCATCGATGTCGATGGCAACGAGAGCGCGCCTGCCTCGGTGACGATCGAAATCTTCGAGGTCAAGGTACCACCCATATGAAGCACCTCACCTCCATGGCCATAGCCCTGCTGGCCTGCACCGCCCAGGCTGCCCCGCTGCAATGGGACGCCTGCCCCTGGGGCCAGACCGCATCGGGCGCCTGCACCGGCGCCCCCGCGCTGCTCACCTGGCAGCAGGCGCTGCAAGCGGCCAGCCAAGCCAACGCCGCGCTCCACCAAGGCCAAGCCGACTGGCGCGTGCCCAACCGCACCGAGCTGGAGTCCACCGTCGATCTGGCCGCGCCGGGCGCGGGCGCCTACTGGTCGTCCACCAGCTACCACCCCGCGCCCACACGCGCCTGGACGGTGGATTTTGGCGACGGTGCCTCCAGCCCCGCCAACAAGACCGCGCTGCTGGCCCTGCGCCTGGTGCGCGGCGGCGATGCGTACCAACTGCCAGGCCCTTTCACCACGCCCGCGCTGCCATTACCCAGCCAGCCGGGCCAACCCGGCCAACCGCAGCCCACGGCGCAGGCCACGGTGTCGGGCGGCGGTGGCACCTGTAGTTTCAGCAGCGCGCGCTTCATCAGCGCCGCCACGCTGCCCGCGCCGCCTGCACAGGTGCAACTGGCGGCCGACCCGTTCGAGTTCGTGCTTGACGGCTGCACACCCGGCAGCACGGTGCAGATCACCATCACCTACCCGCAGCCGTTGCCCGCTGGCGCGCAGTATTGGAAGCATGGCCCACGCCCCGGTCAGGCGGCGGGCTGGTATGCCTACAGCCGCGCCACGGCGGGCGGCAACACCGTGGTGCTCACGCTGACCGACGGCGCGCTGGGCGACGACGATCTGGACGCCACCAATGGCCGCATCGTGGACGCTGGGGCTCCGGCCATGGCGGGTGGGCCAGCAGCCATTCCAACGCTAAGTCAGTGGGGCATGTTGCTGTTATCTGGACTCATGGTTGTGCCGGGGCTACGGCTGCGCCGAAAAATTTAGGGTTTGAAAGCCACCAGGGCCGACGCATCGTTCGTTGGTTTCACAAAAATTTTGCACGGTGAAGTTGACTGGCTTTGGGGGGTACAGAAAGGAAGACTGTCATGGATATCAGGCATCTGCGATGTTTTCTGGCAGTGGCAGAGGAACTGCATTTCGCCCGTGCCGCCGCGCGGCTGAACATGGAGCAGTCGCCGCTGTCGCGCACCATCCGCGAGTTGGAGGAAGACCTGGGCATGCAGTTGTTCGTGCGCACCAGCCGCAGCACGCGGCTGACGCTGGCGGGTAGGCTGTTCCTGGAGCAGGCGCGTGAGAGTGTGAAGGCGGCCAACGGCTTTCACGGGCAGTTCGCATTGCGCTGTCCGACGGCACTACCCCTCGCGCTTGCCGGCCTTGCTGGCCCGTTGCCGCGAAGAAGACCCCGAAATCGAGATCCGCCTGTTCGATGTGCCCCTGGCCCAGCAGATCAAGGGCCTGCATGACGACTTGTACGACGCCGGTTTCTCCATGGCCGAGGACGCAGGCGACGGCATTTTGGTCGAGCCCGCATGGGAAGACGAACCGATGGTGGCGGTGCCGGCACGCCATCCCGTGCTCAGCCACAAGCGCATTCCATTGCAAGAGGTGCTGCGCTACCCGCTGGCCTAGGGCGACCCGGCTTTTTGCGAGGGACATGCCAGCCAGGTAGACCGCATCTTGCGCCAACAGGCCCAGGAACCGCTGATCGCGCAGCTCAATGATGGCCCGGCGCTGTGCGTGGCTGATCGCCTGATTGTTACCGTGAGGCCTGCGACTGCGCTCTTGCAATCCATCCATGCCCAGTTGGCGGTAACGCTCAACCCACTTGCAGGCCGTCTTGCGGCTGATGCCGCAGCGCCTGCACAGTTCGCTCAGCGGCACGCCACCGCGCAGGTGGTCGGCTATGAAGAGCAGTTTCTCGTCCATGGGTGCGCACTCCTTCCAGGGCATGGTGGTCGCTCCTTGGCTGCTGTTGGCTACAGCTGCCAAGCTTGGATCTGTTACCCATGTCCTTGGTCACCTATGAGTGTGAGTCGTACCCCTAGTCCACGACGCCGCAGTCACTTCAGGCGGCCCAAAATAGAGCTAACCTGGCGCCCCATATAGCGTTTCAAGCCTTTTGTAATTTGCACAAAGGACTTGACGAGAGCAATTTTTTGTCGCTGGGCCGCCCCAAGGCAAAAAACGCCCCTTCGGGGGACAGCGGACGTTGCACAGCAAGGGGGCCGTGGGGTTTAGGGGTTACAGCCTCGATGCGCACCGTGCGCGTTGACATACCCGCGCAAGTCCGGTCCCTGCCGGGCTAAATGCCTTCTTGATGGCATGGGCCGCAAACTCAACCCGCTCTTGAGACGCCCGTCCCTACAGTGAAGGCCTCGCAACAAAAAGGCTTCCCGCGTGAAGCCATTCCGCCATGAGACCTGTCGCCATCCTCCAGCACGAATCCGCCCAGGGCCCCGGTGTCCTGCGCGAACACCTGGAGCAGCAATGCGTTCCCTACCGCCTGCTGCATCCAATCCTGGAAGGCCGCACGCCCCTGCAGGCGCGCGACTACAGCGGCATCGTGGTGCTGGGCAGCAACCATTGCGTGAACGAGGGCCTGCCGTGGATGGAGGATGAACAAGCCCTGCTGGTCGATGCGCTGCGCAGCGACATCCCCGTGCTCGGCCACTGCTTTGGCGCACAGATGCTGGCGCGTGCCATGGGCGCCAGGGTCTGGCGCAACCCCTGCCCCAACATTGGCTGGAGCCGCATCTGGGTGACGGCCGCCGCGCAGCAGATCATGGACCTGCCGCGCGAGGCCACGATTTTTCATTGGCACTACGACACCTTCGAGATCCCGCGCGGCGCCGTGCGCACCATGTACGGCAGCCATTGCCTGAACAAGGGTTTTCGACATGGCCGGCACTGGGCCTTCCAGGGCCATATGGAGGTGACCGCCGCCAGCGTGGCTGCCTGGTGCACCGAAGGCCATGACGAGCTGCTGCGCGCACGCGGCCCCGCGGCGCAGACCGAGAGCGAGATCCTGCGTCACCTGGACCTGCGCATTCCCGTGCTGAACGCCCTGGCCCACCGGACCTACCGGGCCTGGACGGCGCAGCTTCAGCGGCCCGTGGTCGTGGCCCTGGGCGCGGCCAGCCGGTAGCCTCTCCGAACCAGCCGACCCCACGGTGAACGCCGCCGTGGCGCGGCTGCCGGACGACCTGTCCGCCTGCACCCTGCCCGAGAACATGCTCAGCCAGTTCCTGCCAGCCCAATACCAGGCCGTGCGCGCCGGGCGGCTTGCGCCCTCGCCCCACGCGCTGGTGCTGGACCGCGTGCGCGAGGCGATCAGGCCGTATGCGGCGGCCTGTGGGGGTGTTGTGTGATGCGCCAGCCTCGTAGGGGAACTGGGTCTTGAACTGGGCAATTATGTTTGCACATATACTTTTTGAACCCGTTCCCCAGCTCAAGGAGTAGCTGCCATGTCGCAAATCACACTCTATTTGGACGACACCACCCAAGCTCTGGTGGAAGAGGCGGCCAGAGCCAATGGCATGTCCAAGAGCCGCTGGGTCGCCGAGATCATTCGCAAGTACGCAGCGCATGAATGGCCTCAGGATTGCATTGAGCTGGCAGGTCGCTTCGCCGATTTCCCTCTTGCGAACGAACATAACGCTCCAGTTGCCGCCGATGTGCCTCGAGACGGCTATTGACATGCGGCCATGCTGATCCTCGACAGCAACACCATCAGCTATTACTTTCGCGGAGACCCGCAGGTAGTGCCTCGCCTGCAGGCTTTGCGCCCCACCGACATCGGCGTACCGGCCATCGTGGAGTACGAGCTGCGTTATGGACTGCAACGCTTGCCGCCAGCCGCCTCCGCGCCTCGTCTTGAGGCATTGGTGCAACTCCTGCGCCCCATGCAGTTGCTGGCATTCGACAGCGAATGCGCGACTCATGCCGCCCGCATACGCGCAGCGCTGGAGGCCAAGGGCACGCCGATAGGACCGCATGACACCTTGATCGCAGCAACTGCATTGCGCCATCAGGCAGCGCTGGTCACCCGCAATATCCGGGAGTTTTCTCGTGTGCCCGAC
The DNA here is from genome assembly GCF_014170385.1 of Delftia sp. UME58. Lineage (NCBI taxonomy): Bacteria > Pseudomonadati > Pseudomonadota > Betaproteobacteria > Burkholderiales > Comamonadaceae > Delftia > Delftia sp. UME58. The sequence continues at coordinate 98,544 of NZ_LZZV01000049.1, read as the reverse complement.
TTGCAGTGCTTGAACTGGCACATGGATTGATCCTCGCCCACCACAGCCTCACAGCAGCCCCGCCTCCCCCCTGATCAAATCCCAAACGCTCTGCGCCACGGGCGACAGCTCGCGCTGGCGGCGGCGCACCAGCATGATGTCGCGCTGCACGCGCGGCAGCAGGGGACGGCTTGCGAGGGCGTCGGGGGTGGTGGCGCCACTCGCGGGAGTTCGCCATTCCTGCGGCACGGCCAGTTCCGGCACCACGCTCAGGCCCAGGCCGGCCTGGAGCATGCAGAAGATGGTGGTGGTGTGGCCGACTTCCTGGACCACGGCGGCCTCGGCGTCGTGGGCCTGCAGCGCGGCGTCGATCAGGCGGCGGCTGCCGGAGGCGTGGTCCAGCAGCACCAGCGGCTGGCCGGCCAGGTCGCTCCAGGCTACCTGGCGCTTGCGGGCCAGCCGGTGCGTGGCCGGGCAGACCAGGCAAAAGGGCTCGCTGAGTATGGTTTCGCAGTGCAGGTCGTCGCGGCCCTGCGGGTCGATGACCACGCCGAAGTCCACCTCGCCGCTGCGCACGCTTTGCAGCACATCGCTCTGGATGCGGTCCAGCAGCAGCAGCTCGATGCCCGGCGCCTGCTCGCGGCAGCGCGCAATGCAGCGCGGCATCAGGTGCGCCGACAGCGTGGGGCTGCTGGCCACGCGCACCTTGCCCAGTCGCTGGGTGGCCAGGCCGCTGACTTCGAGCAGGCATTCATCCAGCGCGTCCAGCACGCGCGTGGCATGGCCCTGCAGCAGGCGGCCGGCGTCGGTCAGTTCCACCTCGCGCGTGGTGCGGTGCAAAAGCTGCACGCCCAGGGCCTGCTCCAGCTCGGTGACGTTGCGGCTGACGGCGGGCTGGGTCAGCGCCATCAGCTCGCCCGCGCGGCTGAAGTTGCGGCTTTCCGCCACGGCCAGGAAGGCGCGCAGCTGGCGCAGGCTGATGTTCATACGGAAAAATTATAAAACCATCAGATAAATCCATTTCTCTTTTCAATGGCCGTGGCGTCCAATCGGGGCCTTGCAGCCTGGCTGCACGAACCGATAGTTAGTTGGAGAGAGTTTCCCCATGGCACGCCCCCGCTTCGCCCCTGACAATTTCACGCTGATGCTGCTGTCCACCGTGGCACTGGCCAGCTTCCTGCCCGCCTCGGGCACCGTCTCGCAATGGCTGGAGGTGGCGACCACGCTCATGGTCAGCCTGCTGTTCTTCCTGCACGGCGCCAAGCTCTCGCGCGAGGCCATCTTTGCCGGCATAGGCCACTGGCGCCTGCACCTGACCATCTTCGCGGCCACCTTCGTGCTCTTTCCCCTGCTGGGCTGGGCGCTGCGCCCCGTGCTGGAGCCGCTGGTCACGCCCGAGATGTACATGGGCGTGCTCTTCCTGTGCACGCTGCCGGCCACGGTGCAATCGGCCATCGCCTTCACGGCCATGGCGCGCGGCAACATGCCCGCTGCCGTGTGCAGCGCATCGGCCTCCACGCTGATGGGCATCGTGATCACGCCCATCCTGGTCAGCATGCTGCTGCACAAGAGCGCCGAGGGCGGCGATGCGCTGCAGGCCATCGGCAAGATCGCGCTGCAACTGCTGCTGCCCTTTGTGCTGGGCCATCTGCTGCGGCCCGTGATCGGCGGCTTCATCTCGCGCCATGCCAAGCGCGTGAAGTTCGTGGACCAGGGCTCCATCCTGCTGGTGGTGTACACGGCCTTCAGCGCCGCCGTCATCAGTGGCCTGTGGCAGCAGACGCCCCTGCCCGCGCTGCTGGGCCTGCTGCTGCTGTCGTCCATCCTGCTGGCCCTGGTGCTGGTCATCACCTCGTGGACGGCGCGCCGCCTGGGCTTTTCCAAGGAGGACGAGATCACCCTGGTGTTCTGCGGCTCCAAGAAGAGCCTGGTCAGCGGCGTGCCCATGGCCAAGGTGCTGTTCGAGTCCAGCGCCGTGGGCGCCATCGTGCTGCCGCTGATGATCTTCCACCAACTGCAGCTCATGGTCTGCGCCGTGCTGGCCCAGCGCTATGCGCGCCGGCCCATGCACCCCGAGGCAATCGAGGACGGCGCCGCGCCCGCCAGCGCTGCGCCGGCCGCCAAGGCCGAGACGGCGCCGGCCAAATAAGGCGCGGGCACGCGCCCATCACAAAAAAGCCTGGCTCTCGCGCCAGGCTTTTTTGCATCTCAGCCCTTCAGGGCCAGGTTGTTGAGCTTGTCCAGGCGCTCGGGCCAGCTTCCCTGCTGCGCCGACTGCAGCAGGATGCGCGTCCAGGCGATCCAGGCGTCCCACTGCACGCGCTTGTCCCAGGCATTGCCCCAGCCGCAGAAGCACTGCAGCGCGCTGGCGGCTGCGCGCGCGGCGTCGTCTGCGCGGCCGGCAGACAGGTAGAGCTGGGCCAGCACCATCTGCGGCTCGCCCACCCAGGGGTTCAGGCGCACGGCGCTTTCCAGCACGGCCGTGGCGGCGTCCAGGTCCACCAGCGGCTGGTCCAGCTGGATCACCGACCAGTACAGCGACACGGCAGCGGCCTCGTCGCCGGGCGACAGCTGCCGGCTGCAATGGTCGAACACCGGCGGCAGCGGCAGCTGGGCGCGCAGCGCCGGGTGCTGCAGCGCACGGCCCAGGTCGCTGATCTGGCTGAGCATGCGGCTGGCAGGCCGCATGGGACCGGGCCACAGCGAGGCCGCCCAGTGCACGCCCTGCTGCCGCTGGTTCTGCACCTGCGGAAACTGCGAGTAGATGTCTTCCTGCCAGCTGAACCACTGCTCCATGGCATCGGCCATGCTCACGATGGTGAAGGCCGCCACCTCATAGGCGCTCAGGCGCTGGCTGCGGCCTGCGGATTCCAGCGCCATGGAGCCGTCTTCGGCCAGGTCGCCGGCCAGGATCTTCTGCATGAACTGCGTGCGGCTCATGGTGCAGAACAGGTAGACCAGGTGCTCGGCGCCCTCGCCCACCAGTTCGCGCAGGCGGCCGCGCTCGCTGCCCGCGTCGAACTTGACCAGGTCCACGAAGGCGTTGCCGTAGACGCTGTGCAGCAGGCCCAGCAGGCGCACGTCGCGCGGCTGGCGCCACAGCGCCAGCGAACGCGCCACGCCCGCCAGGTGGTGGCGGAAGGTGCCGGCCTTGTGCCAGTCCTGGCCCACGCCGCGCGCCAGCACCACGGGCAGCACGGGGGCGAGGTCGGCATCCTTGGCCAGCCATTCCTCGTCGAGCAGGCCCTGGGCGCGCGTGAACAGCGCTTCGTCAAGTGTCTGGAACAGTGTCGGGACCGGCAGGCTCATGCGGGCACCTCCATGGCAGCGGCGGGCCGCTGGGTATATTGCGCCACCCAGCCAGCCGTGTCCGCGAACAAGCGCAGCGCCTTGATGCGCCGCGTGGCGGTCAGCGTGAAGCGGTGCTCCACGCCGGCCGGTATGCGCAGGTAGTCGCCGGGCTGCACGCGCAGCACGCGCTCTTGGCCGTGGGCATCGAAAAAGCCGAACAGGCCTTCGCCTTCGAGGATGTAGCGCACCTCGTCATCGGCATGGGTGTGGGGCTTGTCGAAGCGGTCCAGCGCCTGGTCCAGGCCCGGCGTGTCCGGGTGCAGCACGACCAGGTCCATGCTGTGGTAGCCATGGGCCACGCATTCGTCGACCACCAGCATGCCCACGGCCTGGACGACGGTGGCCTTGCCGCCGTCGTCCAGCTGGGCCTGCGCCAGCAGCGCGGCCAGGCCGGGCTCGGGCGCCAGCGGGCGGTGCTGCCATTGCACGCCGATGGCGGCCACGAAGTCCGCGTCGGAAACCCGGGGGGATTCGAGGGCACCCATGGTCTTACCAGGCCGCCGTGTAGGCGCCCTTGAACTGCGTGTCGATGAACTGGCGCACCTCGGGCGACTGGTAGGCCTTGACGAAGGCCTGCAGGCCGGCGTCCTTCTCATGGCCGGCGCGCGTGGCGATCAGCACGGTGACATAGGGCGTGTCCGTGGCTTCCAGCGCCAGCGAATCCTTTTGCGGCGACAGGCCTGCGGCCACGGCATAGCTGCTGTTGACGGCGGCGGCGTCCAGGTCGTCCAGCGAGCGCGCCAGCTGGGCGGCCTCCAGCTCCACGAAGCGCAGCTTCTTCGGATTGGCCGTGATGTCCAGCACCGAGGCACGCGCGCCCGCGCCGGTCTTCAGTTCGATCAGCTTCTGCGCGGCCAGCACCATCAGCGCGCGCGAGCCGTTGGTGGGGTCGTTGGGGATGCCCACGCGCGCACCGCTCTTGAGGTCGGCCAGGCTTTTGATCTTCTTGGAGTACACGCCCATCTGCTGGTTGACCGCACGGGCCACGGGCACGAGCTTGTAGCCGCGGTCCTTGTTCTGGGCGTCCATGAAGGGCTGGTGCTGGTAGATGTTGGCATCCAGCTCACCCTGCGACAGCGCCGCATTGGGCTGGATGAAGTCGCCGAACTCGACCAGCTTCACCTTCAGGCCGTTCTTCTCGGCCACCTTCCTGGCCACCTCAGCGATCTGGGCATGCGGGCCCGAGGTCACGCCGATGGTGACCGAGCCGTCGGCCGCGTGGGCCGGCAGCGCGGCCAGCCCGGCAAGGGGCAGGACGGCGGCCAGGGCCAGCGATTGAAGCAATGCGCGCTTTTTCATGGAATCCCTCTTTCAGACAATCTCGCGGCAGCTTGCCGCCCCGGCCGCGCCGGCCACCGGGGTGTGTGGATCAGCGGTGGCTCAACCTGCGCACCGCCCAGTCGCCCAGGCTCTGGATGGCCTGCACGAAGAAGATCAGGATGATGACCACGGCCAGCATCACGTCGGGCAGGAAGCGCTGGTAGCCGTAGCGGATGCCCAGGTCGCCCAGGCCGCCGCCGCCGATGGCGCCGGCCATGGCCGAGTAGCCGGTCAGGCTTACGAAGCTGATGGTCAGGCCCGCCACGATGCCGGGCAGCGCCTCGGGCAGCAGGATCTTCCAGACGATCTGGCCCGTGGTGGCACCCATGGACTGGGCCGCTTCCACCAGGCCGTTGTCCACCTCGCGCAGCGCGGTCTCCACCAGCCGCGCCACGAAGGGCGCTGCCGCAATGGTCAGCGGCACCACGGCCGCCCAGGTGCCGATGGACGAGCCCGTGATCAGCCGCGTCAGCGGGATGATGGCCACCAGCAGGATGATGAAGGGGGTGGAGCGCAGCGCATTGACGATCCAGCCCACGATCTTGTTGGCCGGGCCGTTCTGCAGCACGCCGCCGTGGTCGGTCAGGCGCAGGAACACACCCAGGGGAATGCCGATCAGGCCGCCCACCAAGCCAGAGACGCCGACCATGATGATGGTCTCCCACAGCGAGCTGACGAACAGCTCCAGCATCATTTCCGAAAAATTCTCAAACATCGCTCAATCCCTGGTGGAAACGATCTGCACCTGCACGCCCGTGGCGCGCAGATGATCCACGGCGGCATCGATCTTGGCCGCGTCGCCGCTGGCGAAGACGGCCAGCGAGCCGAAGGTCTGCTCCTGGATCTCGTCGATCTGGCCATGCAGGATGGACAGGTCCAGCCCCAGCTCGCGGATCAGGTGCGACAGGATGGGCTGGTAGGCGCTCTCGCCCGCATACGACAGGCGCAGCAGCCGGCCTTGCTGGCCCGGCGCCAGCTGGGCGGCCAGCGCATTCACGCGCACGGCCACCGACTCGGGCAGTTGCTGGGGAACGATCTCGTCGATCAGGCTGCGCGTGATGGCCTGCTGCGGGCGCGTGAACACGTCGATCACGGGGCCCAGCTCGGCAATCTCGCCGCCGTCGATCACGGCCACGCGGTCGGCGATCTGCTTGATCACCTGCATCTGGTGCGTGATCAGCACCACGGTCAGGCCCAGCTCGCGGTTGACCTTGCGCAGCAGGTCCAGGATGGAGCGCGTGGTCTCCGGGTCCAGTGCCGATGTGGCCTCGTCCGACAGCAGCACCTTGGGGTGGCTGGCCAGCGCGCGCGCAATGCCCACGCGCTGCTTTTGCCCGCCCGAGATCTGCGCCGGATAGCGGTCGCGCAGCGCGCTCAGGCCCACCAGGTCCAGCAGCGGGTCCACGCGCTTCTTGATGTCGTCGGCCGACATGCCCGCCATCTCCAGCGGCAGCGCGGCGTTGTCGAACACCGTGCGCGAGGACAGCAGGTTGAAATGCTGGAACACCATGCCGATGTCGCGGCGCGCCGTGCGCAGCTCGGCATCGCTGAGCTGCATCAGGTCACGGCCGCCCACCAGCACCTGGCCGGAGGTCGGGCGGTTGAGCAGGTTCAGGCAGCGCACCAGCGAGCTCTTGCCCGCGCCGCTGCGGCCGATGATGCCGAACACCTCGCCCGACTCGATCTGCAGGTTGATGCCCCGCAAGGCATGGACGGGCCCGGTGGGGCCCTTGTAGGTCAGGGAAAGATCCCGAATCTCGATCATGAAAAAACGCCACGGCGCAGGACGGCCTGGGGACGCCGCTGCGCATTGTTGGGAAGTGGGAGCAAATATAGGTTGCGCGTATAAAAACGCAAACTATAAAAACGAAAGTAATAAGAAGCCCCGGTAATGTCCGGGTTCTCGCCACTTTCTGCATAACCCTCAACTATGCCTGAATGTGGACACGCCATCGCCTTGCCGGGCTATGCGCGGTGCCCCGGGGCACTCCTGTGCAGGCCATCTCGCGTTGGCGTCTGATTGACAGGGCCTCCGCCCCGCTGCTTTTGCGGCCCGGCGGACCTGGAATGCTCCTGCTTTTGACGCTGGCGGGAAGCCGCCGCTGCCGCCGCGCTGACGCCAGAAGCAGCCTTTGCTGACAGGCCGCGCGGCATGCGCCCTCCTACAGTGGGCTCAACCCCACAGGAGAAGAGCGCCATGCGCCCAGAACAACACTCCGGCGCCGGCAGCCAGGCCGGCGCGGCTCCCTTGTCGCGGCGCGGCTTTCTGCAGGCCGCCAGCATCGCGGGCGTCAGCGTCTGGGTGGCGCCGCTGGCCAGCCAGGCCTATGCAGCCCTGTTCGAGGAGCGCGTACTCGGCAGCGTCCCGCGCGAGCCCGCCACCCAAATGCCGCGCTTTCGGCTCGATGGCCGCTCCAAGGTCATGGGCGCCAAGGTCTTCGCACGCGACATCCGCGCACGCGACATGCCGCACTGGCCCCCGCAGCAGTCCCATGCCTTCATCGTGCGCACCACGCTGGCCGACCGGCTGTTCGACGGCATGGACCTGTCGTCCCTGGACGGCGAGCTGGCGCCCGACCGCGTGGTCACGGCCGAAGACCTGGCGCGCGACGGCCTGGCCTTTCCCGAGTTCTATGGCGAAGACATGCTGCTGCCCGCAGGCAAGACCCCCGCCTACCTGGGCCAGGCCGTGGCCATCCTGATCTACCACGACTTCGCGCGCTTTCGCTTTGCCAAGGAAAGGCTGCAGGCCACGGCCGGCGTCATCCGCTACGGCCGCATCACGGGCGCGCTGGACCGTCCGCCCTGGGGCGTGTTCCGCTACGTGCGCCAGGGCGGCGCCACGGCCTTTGACGACGACGTGTTCTCCAGTCTGCGCGATGCCCCGCTGTTCCCCGCCGAACGCAAGCCGCTGGTCTGGCCGCAGATCTCCAAGGCCGACGCGGTCACGGCACGCGGCCTGCGTGCGGCCGAGCAGATCGCCCAGGAGCTGGCCACGCCGCCCGCCGACTGGCTGGTGCTGCAGCGCCACTACGCCACGCAATCGGTGGACACGGCCGCGCTGGAGCCCGACAACGCCAACTGCTGGTATGACGCGGCCACGCAAAGCCTGCACATGGTGCTGGCCACGCAGTCGCCGCACGAGGTGGCCGAATGGGCTGCGCAGATGGTGCAGGCCAGCAGGTTCCCGCTCAAGAACCTCTTCATCCACCCCTGCTACACGGTGGGCTACGGCTCCAAGGACCACGCACCCATGCCCTACTACGGCCTGGTCTGCGCGCTGTATGCGGACGGCAAGCCCGTGCGCCTGGCCAATGACCGGTTCGAGCAGTTCCAGTCCTCGCTCAAGCGCCATGCCTTCGAGATCGACTACACCATGGCCATCGACAGGAAGACCGGCCTCTTCCAGAGCCTGGTGGCCAGCATGACGGCCAATGGCGGCGGCCGGGCCAACTTCTCGCCCTCGGTCGCCATGGTCGGCGGCACGGCGGCGCAGTCCATCTACTACTTTCCCAAGAACGACATCACCGCCGTGGCCCTGGCCAGCCGCGCGCTGGACGCGGGCTCGGCACGCGGCTACGGCACGCTGCAGAGCATGGCGGCCACCGAGATGATGGTGGACGAAATCGCCGGGCTGCTGCAGATCGACCCCATCGAGCTGCGCCTGCGCAACGTGCTGACCTCGGGTGCCAAGAACACCCAGGGCGCCATTGCCGCCGGTGCCCTGCGCGCCGACGAGGTGCTGGAGCGCGCCCGCCGCCATCCGCTGTGGACCGAGCGCGCCAAGCGCAAGACCGCCTACGAGGCCAGCCACCCGGGCCAGCGCTACGGCGTGGGCTTTGCCTGCGTGCAAAAGGACTTCGGCACGGGCGGCGAGGCGGCCTTCGCCCGCATCGAGATATCGCCCCAGGGCCGCGTGCTGCTGCACCACTCGGGCACCGAGATCGGCACGGGCATGGGCACCTCGCAGGCCCAGCTGTGCGTGCAATGGTTCGGCAAGCCCGCCGACGAGCTGCAGACCGCCTGCCTGGACTGGCCGGAGCTGCCGCTCAAGGCCGAGGGCGACAACTACACCATGCCCCAGGCCGACCAGGACCGCTTCGCCACCCGGCCGCTGTGGACACCGGTCTACGCCTCGCCGGCCAGCGCCAGCAACTCGGCCTACTACTACAGCCACGCCACCAGCGAGACGGCGCGCGTGGTCTTCGAGCACGGCCTGTGGCCGGCCGCCGTCGCCATCTGGAGCCAGGGCACGGGCGGCGGCCAGAAGGCGCCCTATGTGGTGCGCCGCGAGGACGCTCGCTGGGTCAACGGCATGCTCACGGCCAACGGCATGCAGCCGCTGTCCCTGCAGGCCCTGGCCCAGAAGGCCCATGCCATGCAGCTGGTCACAGGCGCCGTGGGCCATACCTTCAACCGCTGGCAATGGGCCGAGGCCGACTTCGACATCCTGGGCACCAGCGCGCGCCGGCCGCTGGACGCGCTGGCCGTGCGCCTGGGCAGCGCGCCCGATGCTGGCGCCGTCACGCCGGCCCCTGACACCACCGACACGCCGCAGGCGGCCACGCCCGTCGAGGCCTCTGTCACCGCGCGGCGCAGCGCCGCCGGCTACCGCATGATTGCGCGGCGCAACCTGTTCTATCCGCCCATGCAGCGCAACAACGCGGGCGTCACCTACTACAGCGCCAATGCGGCCCTGGTCGAGCTGGCGGTGGACACGGGCACGGGCGCGGTCGAGCTGCTGGCCCACCACTCCATCATGGAGTGCGGGCGGCCCATCGTGCCCGAGCTGGTGCACGGCCAGCTCGAAGGCGGCATTGCCATGGGCATAGGCCATGCGCTGTACGAAACCATGCCGCTGTACGAGGGCGGCCCCGGCGACGGCAACTGGAACTTCCACCGCTACCACCTGCCGCGCGGCAGCGAGGTGGCGGTCTGGAAGCAGACGGCCGAGCTGCTGGCACCGTTGTCGGACACCGACCCACCCAAGGGCATTGCCGAGGTGGTGATGATTCCCATCGTCGCCGCCATCGTCAACGGACTGCACCACGCCATAGGCAAGCGCTTCCACGACCTGCCCGTGACCCCGCAAAAGATCAGGGAGGCACTCGCACCATGAGCCTTGTCCCGCGCCCCTTGTCGCTGACCGTCAACGGCCAGAGCGTCGGCCCCATGGACGTGCCCGAAGGCATGCCCATGATCGACTTCCTGCACGAATACCTGAACCTCACCGGCTCGCGCCTGGGCTGCGGCATCGGCGAATGCCGGGCCTGCACCATCATCGTGGACGGGCCCGAAGGCAGTCGCGAGATGCGCACCTGCATCACCGGCGCCCACTACTTCCAGGGCCGCAAGGTCCGCACCATCGAAGGCATTGCCGACCCGGCCGGCGCGGACACCGCGCCCCCGCCCTCGCCCGGCGCCCCGGGCCAGCCGCGCAAGGTCATCGCCATCAGCCCCGTGCAGCAGAAGTACCTGGAGCATTTCAGCTTCCAGTGCGGCTACTGCACGCCAGGCTTCGTCATCGCGGCCACGGTGCTGGTCGAGCGCCTGGTCAAGGCGCCCATCCGCGCGGCCGATGTGGAACAGGTCGTGGGCGAGGCGCTGCAGCCCCACCTGTGCCGCTGCACCGGCTATGTGCGCTACTACGCGGCCGTGAAGGACCTGGTCCTGAACACGCCCGGGCTGACCTTGAAAGGATGAGCGCCATGTCCGCCGCCGACCCCAGCGCAGCCACCCCCGCCGCCACCGCGCCACCTGCCGACTACAGCGGTGCCCGTCCCCCGCCACCGCGCAGGCCCAGGCGCCGCTGGCGCGGGCTGCTGCTCATCCTCCTGCTGCTGGCCGTGCTGTTTGCCATTGCCGCCGTCTGGGGCAACCGGCCCCATGTGCCGCAGCGCGAGCCGCAGGCCGTGCACCGCAGCCCCCAGCAGCTGGCCCAGGGCCTGTACCTGGCGCGCGCCGCCGACTGCATGGCCTGCCATGACGGGGTGGGCGGCGTGGGTGGCGCCCGGGAAGGCCGGCCCTTTGCGGGCGGCAAGCCCCTGCCCACGCCCTTCGGCACCCTCTACGGCACCAACATCACCCCCGACCCCGACCACGGCATAGGCCGCTGGACGGCCGAGGAATTCCACGCCGCCGTCACCCGCGGCACGGCGCCGGGCGGGCGCCAGCTCTACCCGGCCATGCCCTATGCCTCCTACCACCTGATGAGCCGCGAAGACTCCGACCTGATCTACGGCTACCTGATGAACATCCGGCCCGTGGCCCAGCCCAACACCAAGCCCGCCCTGCCCTTCCCGTTCAACCTGCGCGTGCTGATGTTCGGCTGGAAGACGCTGTTCCTGTCCAGCGCGCCGCTGCCCGTGGGCTCTCAGGGCCAGAGCCCGGCCTGGCTGCGCGGCCAGTATCTGGGCAATGTCATGGGCCACTGCGCCGAATGCCACACGCCGCGCGGCATGTTCGGCCAGATGCAGAAGGACCGCTGGCTGCAGGGCGGCACGCTGTCGCTGTTCACGGCCCCCGGCATCACCGCCGAAGCCCTGGCCGCACGCGGCTGGACGCGCGAGGGCATGGCCCAGTTCCTGCAGACGGGCTTCTCGGCCCACGGCAGCGCCTTCGATGAAATGCACGAGGTCATCGCCAACAGCACCCGATACCTCACAGCCGAGGACATGACGGCGCTGTCCACCTTCCTGCTGGGCGACAACCCGCCCGCGCCCCAGCCGCTGCCGGCCGCCGCGCCCCCGGATTCCGGCACCGGCAACAGCTCCGGCGCGGGCACGCTGGACGCGGGCCGGGGCCACTACATGGCGCTGTGCGCCAGCTGCCACGGCAGCGAAGGCCTGGGCCGCAGCCTCACCATGCCCCCGCTCAAGGGCAACAGCACCGTGCGCCAGGCCGACGCCCGCAACCTGGTGCTGGCCATCCTCGTCGGCCTGCCCAAGCACCCGGCCACCCGGCTGGGCCCCACGCCCCTGCCCGGCATGCCCGGCTTCATGCAGGAGTTGACCGATGGCGAAGTCGCCGCCCTGGCCAACTACACCCGTGCCACCATGGGCGGCCAGCCCGCCGACGTGAACGCCGCCCAGGTGGCCGACCTGCGCAGCGCAGCGGGCAAGGCGGGACACAGGCCAGCGCCCTGAAACCCCGGCCTGCTCTGCAGGCCCTAGCCCGCATGCCCGCGCCTGCGTCGTGGCGGTTGCGGGGTTACAGTCCTGCCGAAGGGCAGGACTGCTTCGTCAACTGGCTGTGATCACAGCCCGAAACCCCGCCCATTGTTTCCACCACGGAACCAACCGCGTTCCACCACCGTCCTTTGCCAGCCGCCCCTGTCTCCCTAGAGTGAAAGCAAAAGGAGACAAGCATGTTCGAAGCCAATCTATTCCAGGGCCAGCGCGTCCTGATCACGGGGGGCGGCACGGGGCTGGGCCTGGCCATGGCGGCCAAGCTGGCGGAGCTGGGCGCCGAGCTGCACCTGTGCGGCCGGCGGCGCTCCGTGGTGCAGCAGGCCTGCGAGATGCTGAGCAACGACACGGGCGCACAGGCCTTTGCGCATGAACTCGACATTCGCCAGCCCGAGGCCGTGCACACCGTCATCGACCGCATCTGGGCCGAACACGGCCCGCTGACCGGCCTGGTCAACAACGCGGCCGGCAACTTCGTCAGCCGCACCGAAGACCTGAGCATCAACGGCTTCCATGCCATCTCGGACATCGTCTTCCGGGGCACCTTCTACGTCACCCAGGCCGTGGGCCGCCGCTGGATCGCCGAAGGGCTGCCGGGCTCGGTGCTGTCCATCGTGGTCACCTGGGTGGACACGGGCTCGCCCTTTGTCGTGCCTTCGGCCATGTCCAAGGCCGGGCTGGACGCCATGACCAAATCGCTGGCCGTGGAATGGGGTCCCAAGCGCATACGGCTCAACGCGATTGCGCCAGGTGTGATCCCCACCCCAGGCGCCAGCCAGCGCCTGCGCCCCAGGATCGACGGCAACGAGGACTCGGCCGACCGGCGCCGCCTGGACAACCCCACGCGCCGCCTGGGCACGGACGAGGACATCGGCAACATGGCCGCCTTCATCCTGGCCCCTGCCAACACCTGGCTCAATGGCCAGACCATCACGCTGGACGGCGGCGATGCCCTGGCCAACGGCGCCTACTTCACCGAATACCAGGCCTGGGACGATGCCGACTGGGCGCATGCCCGGCAAATGGCCAAGGCGGCCAACCAGCCCCACGTCAAGGATGCGGAGCAGGAGGCATCGCCCACATGAGCACTGCCGCCACGCCCCAATCCATCCTGGTCTTCGAACAGCGCACGCTGACGCCCGCCGACCAGCTGCAACGCGGCCGCCAGTTGGCCCAGGGCCTGCGCAGCCTGGGCCTGGCCGAGGGCGACGTGCTCGCCGTCTTCCTGCGCAACGGCATCGAATACGCCGACGTGGTCCATGCCTGCCGCATCGCGGGCATCTACTACTGCCCCATCAACTGGCATTTCACGGCCACGGAGATCGACTACATCCTGGCCGACAGCGGCGCCCGCGCCCTCATCACCAGCCAGGACCTGCTCGACGGCCTCAAGGGCGAACTCTATGCGGACCTGCCCCGGCGCGTCGCCCACGCACGCGAGCCGGAGCAGGACTACGAAGCCTGGCTGGCCGCCCAGGCTCCTTACGAGGGCCCGCCCGTGGCGCCGCGCGGCCACATGGCCTATACATCCGGCACCACGGGCCGCCCCAAGGGCGTGCTGCGCAAGGCGTTTCCCGTGGAAGAACTGCCCCGGCGCCTGGCCGTGAACCAGGCGCTGATCGCCACCGCCTACGGCCTGCAGCCCGGCGCGCGCACCCTGCTGACGGCGCCCATCTACCACAGCGCGCCCAGCCTGTACTTCCAGAACGCGCTCATGCTCAGCGAGCTGGTGGTGCTGGAGCAGCGCTTCGACCCCGAGCGCTTCCTGCAGCTGGTGCAGGAGCACCGCATCGACACCGCCTACATGGTGCCCATCATGTACGTGCGCCTGCTCCGGCTGCCGCGCGAGGTGCGCGAGCGCTACGACATCTCCTCGCTGCGCTTCATCGCCTCCACCGGCTCGCCCTGCGCGCCCGAGGTCAAGAAGGCCATGATCGAGTGGATGGGGCCCATCATCAACGAGACCTATGCCTCCAGCGAGTCGGGCCTGGTCACCTTCATCGGCTCCGCCGACGCCCTCACCCACCCCGGCAGCGCGGGCCTGCCGCTGCAGGACGCCGAAGTCCGCATCCTCGACAGGCAGGGCCAGGGCCTGCCCACGGGCGAGGTGGGCCTGATCTACGTGCGCCAGCCCGCCTATGCCGACTTCACCTACAAGGGCAATGAAGAGGCCCGCCGCAAGATGGACCAGGGCGGCCTCATCACCCTGGGCGACATGGGCTACCTGGACGGAGAAGGCTTTCTCTACGTCTGCGACCGCGACTCGGACATGGTGATCTCCGGCGGCGTGAACATCTACCCGGCCGAGATAGAGAACGAGCTGCTCAAGCACCCCGGCATAGCAGACTGCGCCGTCATCGGCGTGCCCGATGCCGAGTACGGCGAGCGGCTGCTGGCCCTGGTCGAGCCCGGCCAGTCAGGCAAACTATCAGAGGCCGAGCTGAAAGAATGGCTGCGCGGCCGGCTGGCGGCCTACAAGCTGCCGCGCAGCTTTGTCTTCCAGCGCCTGCCCCGCGATGACAACGGCAAGATCGCCAAAAGAAAGCTGCGCGACGCCCACTGGGGCGCGACGCAGCGCAAGATCTGAACCTGCCACCACCGGCAGATAACGGCAGAAACGACAGAGAAGGAGACAACGCATGAACAAGGCCATCGCACTGCTGCTCGCCGCTGCGGCCACCGCAGCCGCCGCCCCCGGGTTCGCCCAGTCCGACTATCCCAGCAAGCCCATCAAGCTCATCGCCCCGTATGCGCCGGGCGGCTCGGTCGACGTGCTGGCCCGCACCCTGGCCACGCACCTGTCCACCGAGCTCAAGCAGTCCGTGGTCGTGGAGAACCGGCCAGGCGCCAACACCATGATTGCCGCCTCGGCCGTGGCGCGCTCGCCCGCCGATGGCTACACCCTGCTGCTGGCCAGCAATGCCAGCATGGTGCTCAACCCGCTGCTCTACAAAAAGCTCAGCTACAACCCCGACCGGGAGCTGAAGCTCACCAACATCCTGGCCGAGGCCCCGCTGGTGCTGGTCACCAACAGCCAGACCGGCATCAAAAACGTGGCCGACCTCAAGGCCTACTCCAAGGCCCACGCGGGCAAGCTCAACTACAGCTCGGTCGGCCTGGGCAACCCGCTGCAGCTGACCACCGAGCTGATCAAGTCCCGCCTGGACGTGGCCGCCACCCACATTCCCTTCAACGGCAGCGCGCCGGCCCTGACCGCCCTCATGGCCAACGACACCCAGCTCATGGTGGACGTGGCCGGCACCTCCCTGCCCCACATCAAGGCCGGCAAGCTGGTGGCCATTGCCACCACCGGGCCCGAGCGCTCGCAGTTCCTGCCGCAGACGCCCACCATTGCCGAATCGGGCGTGCCGGGCTTCAGGGCCTCCACCTGGTTCGGCATTGCCGTGCCCGCAGGCACGCCAGCCGACGCACGCAACACCCTGCAGGCCGCCGTCAACAAGGTCATGCTCAACCCCGCGTTCGCCAGTGCCCTGGGCAACCAGACCCTGGCCGCCAGAAAGCCCCAGACCCAGGCCCAGCTCGACGACTTCCTTGCCGCAGACGGCCAGATGTGGCGCAAGGTGATCGCGGACAACGCGATTGCGCTGGAGCACTGAAGTACGGCTGAAGTACGGAAGACCTGAAGAACTAAGGGCCTGACACGCCAGCCTGCTCCACGAAGCGCAGCAGGCTGGCCCTGAGGAACTCCGTCATCACCTTGACCGCATGCGAGGGCCGGCGGTCCTCGGCCGTGATGATGTACAGCCGGTCGCCCAGGCCGGACACCGTCCAGTCCGGGCACACGCGGTGCACCGCGCCCGAGCGCAGCTCGTCCGCCACCATGTAGTTGGGCAGGGTCGCCACGCCGCTGCCCCTGAGCATGGACTGCTTGAGAAAGGGGAAATGCTCGCTGGTGATGCAGGGCTCGCACTTCAGCGCAATCTCCTGCAGCCCTTTCTTCACCGAGACGGCATAGGTCTTGCCGTCGCCGGGCGGCGTCAGCAGCACGCCGTGGGGAATCTCGGCAGGGTCGTGGAACGGCCGTGCCTTGGCATAGGCGCTGCTGGCATACAGGCCAAAGCCCACCGGGCCCAGGTCGCGCGCCACCAGATGCTCCTGCACGTCGCGCGCCACGCGCACGGCCACATCGACCTGGGCGCTCATGGGATCGGTCACACGGTTGGAAAACAACACGCGGATGCGCACCTGCGGGTGCCGTTTCTGGAAGGCCAGCAGCATGTCGGCCAGGTACAGCTCGCCCAGGCCCGTGGGAATGCTCAGCCGCACCGAGCCCGTCACCACCTGCTGCAGCGCATCGATGGCGCCCTGCGCCGCCTCCACCTCCTGGATGATGCTGCGCCCGTGCTCGTACAGCACCTCGCCGGCCGCCGTCAGCAGGAAGCTGCGCGTCGTGCGGTGCAGCAGGGTCACGCCCAGCGCCGTCTCCAACGCCTTGAGCTCCTTGCTCACCTTGGAGCGCGTGATGTCGCGCTTGCGCGCCGCAGCGCTGAGGCTGCGCGCGTCCACGATCTCTACGAAGTTCTGGATGAGGTTGATGTCCATGGCTTGAGGGGGCAGGTCAGGCGGCCCGCAGCGTGCGTGGCCTTGTGCGCGGCCTCGGGCAACGCGCCCGGGCCACCAACCCCGGACTATGGCACCGCCGCAATGCCCGGCCCGGTCACGGGCGTGCGTTGGGACCCAGGGCTTTCCCCGGTGCCCGCCGCATCAGTCCAGGCTGATCTGCGACGAAGAGGCCACCTGCTTCCAGGTCGACACGTCCTTGGCGATCACCGCGCCGAACTGCTCCGGCGTATTGGCCACCACCGTGCCGCCCAGCTCCGCCAGGCGCTGGCGCAGTTGCGGATCGGCCAGGGCCTGCACGCTGGCCTTGTGCAGCCTGTCGCGGATGTCCCTGGGCAGGCCCTTGGGCGCCAGCAGGCCGTTCCAGGCCTGCACGGCGTAGCCGGGTACGCCGGACTCGGAAAAGGTCGGCACATCGGGCAGCTCGCTGCTGCGCTCGGCCGTGGCCACGGCCAGCGGGCGGATCTTGCCTGACTTGATGTGCGGCAGCGAGGCCGGCAGCGGCTCCCACAGCATGGACACCTGGCCGCCGATCAGATCGGTGAAGGCCGGGCCCGCGCCACGGTAGGGCACATGCATGATCTGCACGCCCGCCTTGGACTTGAACAGCTCCATGGCCAGGTGGCCCAGACCGCCCGCGCCCGAGGACGCATACGACAGATGGCCCGGCTGCGCCTTGGCCAGCGCGATCAGCTCCTTCAGATTGGCCGCCTTGACCGAGGGGTGCACGCTGAGCACGCCCGGCACCGTGATCACCTGGGTGATGGGCGTGAAATCCTTCACCGCGTCATAGGGCAGCTTGGTGTAGACGGCCGGATTCGTGCCGTGCGTGCTGGACGTGGCGCCCAGCAGCGTATAGCCGTCCGGCTTGGCATCGGCCACGAAGCGCGTGCCCAGCGAGCCACCGGCACCGGCCTTGTTCTCCACGATCACCGACGCGCCCAGCATCTTGCCCAACTGCTGCGCGAACAGGCGGTTCACCACATCGGCCGTGCCGCCGGGCGGAAACGGCACGATCAGGCGGATGGGCTCGGCCGTGGGCCAGCCTGCATCGGCTGCCAGGGCCGACTGCGCGGGCGCCAGGGCGCCCAGGGCCAGGGCCGCCGTGGTTGCAGACAGGCTGCGGATCATGAAATTGCGGCGTTGCATCGGATTTTTCTCCTCGTTGAAATTCTTCGGGACCAGCACTCTCCAGTCACCGGCCCAGGCGCTCCAGCCAGGCCAGCACCCGGCCCAGCACCTCGTCGCCATTGGTGTCCAGCATGCAGAAATGCGAATTGCCGGTGATGCCTGCGGCCGGCAGGTCCAGCACCTCGGCACGGCCGCCCAGGCGGCGCAGCAGCTGCCAATACACATCGGTCTGCGCGCGGTACTTCTGCCACTGCGGGCTGTGCGCGAAATGGTCGCCCCACACCGCCAGGTGCGGGATGGCCGAGGCAGGCGCGAAGGCATCCGCCCCCTGCTGACCCTGCTGCCCTTCTTGCACCGCCGGCATGCCCGTAGGCTCCACGCCCACCACGGCGCGCACCAGGTGCGGCTTGCGGCTGGCCGCATGCGCGGCAAAGCCGCCGCCCTGGCTGTGGCCCATCACCACGCAGGGGCCGAATTGCTCCAGCAAGGCGTCATAGGCCGCCATGGCCATGGCCTCGTGCCCCAGCCAGCGCGGCACCATCTGCCGCACCAGGGCGTCAAAATTCTCATGTGGAAACCGCTGGCCGACGAAGGGCTCGCCCACACCGTCGCCCGAGGGCGCGCCATGGCCTATGCGAAACAGCGTCCATGCCTCCTCGGCACTGCGGAACACGGGCGCCTCGGCATAGATCTCGGGAAACATCGCCCAGCCCGCGCGGCCACGCTCCACGGCATCGCAGACCACCACGTCATGGCCGGCCTCCAGCAGGCGCCACAGCCAGCCCTGGCGCCCATCGGGCGTGGACTCCCACTGCGCACCCGTCATGCCGCCGCCGTGCCACAGCAGCACGGGCAGAGGGCTGCGCGGGTGCGCAAGCCGGTACTCCATGGCGTACATCTGGCCCACGGCGTAGCTGCCATTCATGTCCAGCGGCCGCTCGCCGCCATTGCGCACCACTTCCCTGTGCTGGATCGGCAGATCCCGCACCGTGCGCTGCGCACCGCCAATGAAATGGCTTTGCATCTTCCTGAGGCAAACTTCAGGCATAACAGGGCTTCTCTCGCATGCCGCCATGCTAGGCATGCCCCGCCTTGGTGCTGTGCCGATTGCGGCGGGGCTGTGCCGGATCAGCACAGCCCTGCACCCACCCTACCCATGCACGAACTCAACCTCAAACTGCTGCAGGACCTGCAGGCCCTGGCCGACACCGGCAGCCTCTACAAGGCCGCCGAGCGCCGCCACATCACCCACCCTGCCTTTGGCCGCCGCATCCGCGCGCTGGAGGAATGGGCGGGCACGCCCCTGGTCGAGCGCGGCCACCAATCCACCACGCTCACGGCCGCCGGCAAGACGCTGCTGGCCTCGGCCCATGAAGTGCTGGGCATCCTGGAGCAGACCCATGGCCTGCTGCAGCGCCCGCACCGCACGCGCGACGAGACCATCACCATCGCGGCGGGCCGCACGCTCTCGCACACCGTCCTGCCGGGCATCATCACCGCCCTCAACCAGGCCATGCCCCAGCTGTGCTGGAAAGTGGTCACCACCAGCCTGGACTACGGCGTGGAAATGCTGCTGCAAGGCAAGGTGGACCTGCTCATGTGCCACGCCCAGCCCGCCATCGAAGGCAGCCTGCAGGGCCACCACCTGGCCTGGCTGCCCGTGGGCCAGGACACGCTGATCCCCGTCAGCATCCCCCTGGTCCCGCAACTGCCCAAGTACGCCCTGCCCGCCCACGGCGGCGGCCCGCTGGTGCCCTACCTGGACTACGCGCAAAGCATGTCCCTGGGCAAGATCCTGCGCAGCCACCTGCACGAACTGTGCGACACCACGCGCCTGCGCACCGTCTACGAGGCCGACCTGGCCGACTCCCTGCACGCCATGGTCCACCAGGGCCTGGGCCTGGCCTGGCTGCCGCTCACCCTGGTCAAAACCGACCTGACCGAGGGCCGCCTGGCCCGCGCGGCCGGGCCCGACAAGGACGTGCCCATCAACGTGCGGCTCTACCGGCGGCCTGCGGCGCAGAGCAAGCCGCTCACGCGCAGGGTGTGGACGGGGTTGGAGAATCTTTATGGGAGGAGTCAGAAGTCGTGAGGCGGGTGGCCCAACCCATGCGACTTCGCTGTTGCGGCTCTGAACGTCTGTAAATTTGAACGCCGCGCGCACTTGTTCACCCTGCCGGGCGGTTTCTTTTAGAGGCCGGGTCTCGGCCCGGCAGCCGACTGCCCTTTCTTGATTCGCCAAGAAAGGTCAGATCAAAGAAGGCGACCCCGGATGTCCGCGACCCCTTCGCTGCGCTGCGGGGCAACCTGCGCGGACAAACGGGAGGGGGAAGAGGCAGCAGGCGCAGGCAGCGGGCGCGCCCAGGACTTTCCCCTTGGCCCCGCCGCAGCCTTGAACTAGCATGGCCTGCACCGCCCCGGCCGGGGCGGCTCTCCTTTGGGCATTGATGAGCTTTCCCGTTCAGATTCCGATCCGAGTCCCCTGCCCTCCGGGCGCCTGCATCTGCGAGCACGATGCGCTGCTCGCCGACTCCATGGCCGACCAGCGCATCCTGCGGCTCACCAGGGAAGAGGAAAAACGCCTGCTGCAGCGGCTCGAACAGATCACCAGCCTGAGAGACCTGCGCCATGTGGAGCAGCGCATGTATGAGCAGCTCGGCATCCGCGTGCGCATCGAGCCCGGCGCCAGCGAAGTGCGCACGGTGCGCGGCATACAGATCGAGGTCCTGCCCATGCGCGGGCTGTGCAGCAAGACGCGGCAGGCGATTCCTGCGGCGATCCGGCGGGGGATGGAGAAGACGCCGGAGGTGGCGTTCGAGTTGTTGGATGAGGGCGGGTTGTTTGGGTGAGGGTTCTGGCGGTTGGTGGCGTGAACCCTCTGTCAGGAGCACTCCACCAACGGCAATTGGCCGCGTAAAGCATCCATCCGCGCGTAGAAGTCATCCACTTGCCGCTGCGCGGTGCGTCGCATTGTCTCATTGCGCAGGTTCAAAACAGTCTCATCTTCCTGCGCTCCAGCTTCGCCGACTTTGCGCGAGGTGTCCTGCACGAACTTGCACAGGGGGTAGCGCACTTCACCAAAGTTGCGCAGAGTCTCCTCCACGCGGTCGTCTTGCAATAGCATCTTTGCCAGCAGCACCGCATCTTCGAGAGCCATTGCTCCACCTTGCCCCATGAAGGGCGTGGATGCGTGTGCGGCGTCACCGATCATGATGATCCGGCCACGATGCCAAGGCAGTGGAGCTGCCACCTCCTCTACTGCCGTGTACAAGACCTCCGATTCGGCGCAGAGGGTATCCAAGAATTGACGCGCTGGCCCACCGAATTTTGCAAAGCGGGCTTTCATCAGCCTTGGCCAGTCCTCCCGCCCATACCATTGTCCGGCAGGCTCGGCTACCGTGCCGAACAGATACAGTTGCTCATCACTGATTGGCATGATGCCCAGGCGCTTGCCGGTGCCCATCATCATGATCTTGGCTGTGAGGTCTTTTGGCCGCCGGTGCACGCTACGCCAGACGCCGAGCCCGGTGTAGACCGGCTCCAGCGTGCCTGCAACCATTCGGCGAATCTCCGAACGAATTCCGTCCGCTCCAACAACGAGGTCGTACTGGCCCGAACTGCCGTCAGAGAAATCAATGGACACATGATCCACTCCATCCTGATCGATATGCAAGGCAGTGGTGCCCAGGCGTATATCAACGCTCAGTGCTCTAAGTCGACCAGCAAGGATGCGATGCAATTCAGCTCGGCGGATACCAACAATCGGCGCAACGCCCGGATGACAGGACGGGTAGAAAGTATCGACGATAGGCTCGCCGTGCTGGTCCATGTATATATTTCGGCCATCGGTGATAGCAAAGCCACTCGCCATGATCTCCGGCAATACCCCGAGGCTGCCTAGTGCCGCCAGTCCATTGTGATAGATAAAGATGCCGGAACTCTGGAATCTCCATTCCTGCTGCTTTTCCAGCATCGTCACCTTCGCTCCAGCTTGTGCCAATGCAATGGCCGATGCACAGCCTGCAATGCCCCCGCCCACGATCAGGGCGTTTTTCACATACTTCATACCTGAGTCTCCTTACTCGCCGCTGCTGGCGTTTGAGCAGGATTATTGGATTGAGGTCGGTGGAGGCTCAACCTCCAGAACACCGGATTTGGGTACTGATCGTCCGGATCGGCCGTGCTACAAAGCATCAGGTCGAGATGCGTCACGCTGGTACCGAGAGGGCGACACACCTATCCAACGTTGGAAAGTGCGGGAGAAAGCCTTCTCGGACGCGTAGCCTGTTGCCTCGGCAACTTCGGCGATCCGTGCGCGCGGCTGGCGGAGTCGTTCAGCGGCGAGGTTCATGCGAAATGCGCGCAGATACTGCATCGGAGGAACACCTAGCAGCGAACAAAAGCGCTCCGTGAATACGGTGCGCGACAAGTAAGCCAAGGCTGCGAGCTGGGCGATGTCCCATTGCTGTTGCGGAGCCTCGTGCATTGCCGCAACGGCACGGGCAATGCCTGAATCGTCTAGGATGCTGGGCGCATCCTGGCGTGCGGCAGCGGGCATACGCAGATACTCGCCCAGGATGTGCACAAGCAGTAGGTCACCCATACGTGCCGCTGATAACTGCCAGCCTGGACGTTGGGCAAGCGAGTCCTGTACCAGCAGCTCCATCGTGCTTGCCAACGTATGTGCCAGTCGCTGCTGATCGACACGCAACACGATCAGAGGGGGCAATTCCGCAGGGATAGTCCCTAAGTCGAGCGCTGGCATCCACAGGTGCAGGGAGAACAGATGTGTTGGCTGGGTGTCCCTATCATCAGCGCCATATTCCAGCTCTATCGGATGGTCGCCATGGGTGCCGATCATGTGCGCATTCAGCAGCTTGGCGAAGGGCTCGACACGATCACCGGGGTCCCGCATCGATGACACCGTGTGTGGAGTTCCGCGCGGCAGCATCACAATATCGCGCGGACCAATTTCGATGGGCGTACCTCGATCGGTGCAGATCCAGTACCCAGATCCGGTACACATGCGAATCAACGCCCCCTCGGCTCCAGACGAGTGCATCGCCCAAGGCGCGTGCAGCCGGAAACTGGCCGTCACGGCACGTTCGGCTTTGCATGCGGAAAGAATGCGGCTCAGGACGTCACGTGGTCCTTGTGTCATCGTCTGGATGAGTGGGATACAACGGAGATGTTGAATTTTAGTTCAGCGTCTCTCATGACTTGTTCCAGTCGCCGGTGCAGTCCAGTTCAAACGAGAACTCCTGGCCGAGAGCAGACGGCTGGTGACCATACGAAACAGCGCTGAATCGCTGGCGGAGTTCACAGGCAGTTGAAGCCCGGGTGATGAGCTGCGAGTACGAGGACCAGGCAGAGGTGCGCCGCAGCGAGGCGGCCAAGGTGGCTGCCGAAGAGGCCGGGCATGTGTACACCGTGGTGGGGCCTGGGGCGGCGCGGGGCGTCAGGTAGTCCCGGAGGCCATGGGTCTGCGCCCCGTTGCACCCTGCACGGCCGTCTATCCCTTGCGCGTGCGAAACAGCAGCCACAGCAGATACACCCCGCCCAGCAGCCCCGTCACCAATCCGATGGGCAGATGCAGGCGCACGGGTGCCCACTGGCTGAGCATGTCGGCCGCCAGCAGCAGAACGGCGCCCATGGCTGCCGCCGTGAACAGGGGCACGTCGGGCGACAGGCCCAGGCGCCTGGCCACCTGGGGCGCGGCCAGCGCGATGAAGGCGATGGGCCCCGCCGCTGCCGTGGCGATGGCGGTCAGGGCCACGGCAGCCATCACCATGGTGAGCCGCGTGCGCGGCACGTTGACGCCGAGCTGGGTGGCGGCATCGTCGCCCAGCTCCAGCAGGTTGATGCGCCGGGCGCACCACATCACGACGGGCACGATGGCGACAAAGCCCAGCGCGGCGGGCACGACATGCGCCCAGGTCCGCGCGCTGAGCGAGCCGGCCAGCCAGCGCTGCGCGGCGACGGCCCGGTCCAGATCCCCCATGACCAGCAAGATGGTGTTCAGGCCCGAGAGCGTGGCCCCCACGCCTATGCCCACCAGCACCAGCCGGTAGCCACCGCCAGCACGCCGGCCTCCGGACAGCGCAAGCACGACCGCCGCCGTGGCCATGCCCGACAGCACGGCGGCCAGCGATGTCCACAGCGGCCCGGCGTCACCCAGCACGATGAGCGCAATCGCCCCGCTGGCCGCGCCCGTGGTGAAGCCGATCACGTCCGGCGAGCCCAGCGCGTTGCGGGAGATGGACTGGAAGATGGCACCCGCCATGCCAAGCGACGCGCCCACGAAGACGGCCGTGAGGACACGCGGCAGCCGCACCCGCTGCACGATGCGCTCTGCTACGGGGTTGGAGCCCGTGCCCAGCAGGCTGTCGAGCACTTCGGCGGGGCCGAGGGACAGGGTTCCCGTGCCCAGCAGCAGCACACCCAGCACCAGGGCCAGCAAGACCAGCGCCATGCCCACGGCCAGCGGCCTGGGCCGCCAGAGAAACGAACAGGCTCCCCAGCGCACAACCGATGTGTTCACGGAGGTCTTCATAGCCTGCTCAATCGGTATCTGCACGCCACCCAGACAAAGAACGGCCCGCCGATCAGGCAGGCGACGATGCCCGCAGCCACTTCGGCAGGTGCCGCGACGACGCGGCCCAGCACATCGGCCCCCAGCAGCAGCACCGCCGCGTAGAGCGCGGACAGCGGCAATATCCAGCGATAGTCCGGCCCGGACGAGAGACGCGCAAGATGCGGCGCCACCAGGCCGACGAAGGCGATGGGGCCCACGGCCGCCGTGGCCGCCCCGGCCAGCAGCATGACCGCCAGGCAGGCCAGTTGCGCGGTGGCGCGCACATTGACGCCCAGCGCCAGGCCCACGTCATGCCCCAGCGCCATGGCGTTGAGCTGGCCGACGATGGCCCAGGCCGCCGCCAGCCCCGCCGCCACGGCGGCCGCCAGCACGGCAGCGCTGGCATAGCCGCTGCCCTCCAGGGAGCCGGCCGCCCAGTGCCGGAAGCCGTCGAAGACTTCCGGGGGCGCGTTGAGCAAAATGATGCCGGCGCTGGAGGTGAGCATGACCGACAGGCCGGCCCCGGCCAGGACCAGGCGCACCGGGTGCGCGCCCGCGCCACCCGCGCCCCGGGACTGGCCGAACGCGAAGACGGCGGCGCCCGCGAGCCCCGCGCCCGCAAAGGCGCACCAGACGTACTGGAGCACGGACGTCAGGCCGAAGGCCGTCATGCCGATGAGCACGGCCAGCGCCGCGCCCGCGTTGACGCCCAGCAGGCCCGGCTCCGCCAGGGGATTGCGGGTGACGGCCTGCATGAGCGCGCCGGCCACGCCCAGCGCCATGCCGGCGAGGATGGCCACCACGGTGCGGGGCATGCGCAGCAGGCTGACGATCAGGTGCTGGTCATCACGCAGGTCCGGAGCCCGCAGCGCGCCGAGGATGTCGGCCAGCGCAATGTCGCGCGAGCCGACGGTGATGCCGAGCACGGCGATGATGGCCAGCGCAAGCAGCCCGCCTGCAAGGCCCAGCCAACGCCTGCGGCGCAGGGGAGCGCGCGGAGCACGCGAGGCAGGCCGCGCCACCGCGCCTTGGAGCCGTGCATGCATGGCTCAGCGGAAATGGCTTGCCACGGCGTCGACCATCTGCTGCCCCGAGTAGTAGTCGATGCGAAACGAGGTCGGGCCCAGCGGATAGACGCGCCGGCCGGCAACGGCGGGCAGGTTGGCCAGCAGCGGATCGTCCAGGAAGGCCTGCACATCGCCCTGCGAGGCGCCGAGCAGGAAGACGGAGTCGCCGGTGATGGCGGCCGAGAGATTCTCGCGGGAGATGAATTCGAAGTCCGAGGCGCGTGTGACCTGGGCGGCCAGCGCGGGCGGCAGGCCCTCCACCTTGAAGCCCAGTGCGGCCAGCAGCCGCGCATGGGGGCTGGCGGCGCGGCCTATGGAGTAGCTGCCGGCCAGGTTGTAGGCGACGATGCTGACGGGCTGGGCCGGTGGCGTGATGGAGGCGGCGGTCTGCGCCACATGGGCATCGAAGCGGGCAATGGCTGCGGCGGCCTGCTTCGCATGGCCCGTGATGCGGCCCAGCTCGGTGGCGATGTCCTGCCAGGACTGGCTGGAGTAGTCGACCACGACCATGGGCACGCCCTGCGCCTGCAGTTCGGTGCGGTGCTGGGCCACGCTGTCGGCCCCGGTGGCGGAGGCCACCAGCAGGTCGGGGCTGGCGCCGATGGCGGCCTCGATGTCGAATTGCAGGTTGCGGTAGAGCACCTGCACGCCGCGCTTGTCGGCAACCGCGGCCCATTGCGAGAAAAAGCCCTTGTCGTCGGTCATGCGGCTGGGCGTGGTCGCGGCGGTCGCGACGACCGGCGCATCGATGGCCAGCAGGATGCCGGTCACGCTGGGCGAGGTGGAGACGATGCGCCGGGGCAGCGGTGCATGGTCTGCGTGTGCGGCAGCCGGCGTATCCGATGTATCCGACGTATGCGGTGCGGCGCCCGCCACGGGAACGGCGGCGCGTGGAAACCATGCGAAACAGGCCAGCACGGCCAGTGCGGCGGCCGCGCCCAGGGCGGCAAGTTGGAGTCTGTTCATCTCGATCCGAAGCGACGGGGCCGGGCGCCAGGGCGGCGTCTTCAGCGTATTCCGTATTGTAGAATTCATTCCACATTGCAAACACCGAAGGACCTATCGATTGTGGGAAATGACCGGCCATGACGCAGCGCCTGAGTGCTGATGCGGTGACGCTGCGCTACGGCGAGCGCACGATTTCGCAGGGCCTGTCCCTTGCCATTCCCGATGGCTCCTTCACCGTCATCGTGGGGCCGAACGCCTGCGGCAAGTCCACTCTGCTGCGCGCGCTGTCGCGGCTGCTGGTGCCGGCTGCCGGGCAGGTCATCCTGGATGGCCGGCACATTTCGCAATTTCCCGCCAAGGAGGTGGCGCGGCGCCTGGGCCTGCTGCCGCAAAGCGCGATGGCGCCCGATGGCATCACGGTGGCGGACCTGGTGGCGCGGGGGCGCTACCCCCATCAATCCTTCATGAGGCAGTGGACGGACGCGGATGAGCAGGCCGTGGCCGAGGCCATGCAGGCCACCGATGTGGCAACGCTGTCCGACCGCCTGCTGGACGAGCTGTCAGGCGGCCAGCGCCAGCGGGTATGGATTGCGATGGTGCTGGCGCAGCAGACGCCGATCCTGCTGCTGGACGAGCCCACGACGTTCCTGGACATCGCCCACCAGATCGAGCTGATGGAGCTGCTGGCGGATCTCAACGACGCCGGCCGCACGGTGGTTGCGGTGCTGCACGATCTCAACCAGGCCTGCCGCTATGCCTCGCACCTGATCGCCATGCGCGACGGGCGCATTGCCGCGCAGGGCGCGCCCGGGGCGATCTTCACGGAGCAGTTGGTGCAGGAGGTGTTCGGCCTGCCGGCCGTGATCATTGCAGACCCCGTGTCGGGGACACCCCTGGTGGTGCCCAGGGGGCGCAGGGCCGTGAATGCCAGGGAGCGTGCCGCAGGGAACTGAGGCGCCCGGCCATTCTTCCCGGCGCGGCTTTCAAGGCGAATCTGCGCTGAAGGCCCGCCCGCCCGTGGACTGGTTGATCAGGCTGGCCTCGCGGAACAGCGCGACCCGGTCTTGCGGCGACTTGAGCTGGCCCAGGTCCGAGACGGTGGTGACCGCGCAGGCGATTTCATGCTGCGCATCGAACACCGGCGCCGCCTGGCCCGTGACGTTGGACAGCAGGTGGCTGGTCATCTCGGACCAGCAGCGCTCGCGCACGTCGTCGAGCACGGCCTTGGCCGGCGGCTTGCCACGGAAATGGGCGGGCTGCTGGCGGCGCGCGGCGTCGATGGTGGCCTTGGGCAGGAAGGCCTGGAACACCAGGCCGCAGGCGGTGTTGTCTATGGGCAGGATGTCGCCCAGCGCCAACGGGTTGATCGAGAAGTAGGCGCTGCGGTACCAGCGCACCAGGGTGGGCCCGCGGTCGGTCCAGATGGCCACGCCGCCGCTGAGCGCATGGCTGTGCGTCAGCGCCTTCATGCGCTGCGCCGCAATCTCCACCGCATCCACACGCTTGAGCGCGCCAATGCCGATGCTCAGCGCCGCGCTGCCCAGGTCATACAGGCCGCTGGCCGGGTCCTGCTTGGCCAGGCCTTCCTTGACGAGGCTTTGCAGGTAGCGGTGGGCCGTGGAGCCCCCCGTTCCCGTTCGCCGGGCCACCTCGCCCAGCGCCAGCTCGCTTTCGGCATTGGCCAGGACCATGAGGAATCGAGTGGCGATGGAGACGGACTGGATGGTGCCGGAGCGCTTCTCGCCGTCGGCTGTCTGAGGTGTTGTTTTTTTCAAGGGCTGGGCTTTCTTGCCTGTACCAGGCGCATCGCAGGTGGGCGCGCGGGCGCCGCCGGTTTCGATGATACCGGCTCACCCGAAGGCTCTGCCTCGTGCGCGCACACCATTTCGCCGTTGTTTCTTCCTTCCGCATGTGGGAATGCATTCCCTACTGTGGAATTTCAATGCATGATGGCGACCTTTGAAAAATACGAATCATTCTCATCAAAGGAAGATGCTGTGAAGCTGTGTTTCCATCGCAGGCTCCCGTCCCGGGCGGGCGCCATCGCACTCTCTACCCTGATGGCGCCGGCCGGCGCCTTCGCACAGGGCGCGTCGGGTTCCGGGGGGGAATCCACCGCGCTTGAAGCGGTCGTGGTCAGCGGAGAAAAGGTCAGGCGCGAACTCAAGGACACGGCGTCCTCCGTGTCGGTCAAGGCCGGCAAGGACCTGGCCCGGCAGGAGTCCGGCAACGCCTCGGTCCACGAGGTGCTGCACGACGTGCCCAACGTGGTCTACACCGACACGGTGGGCGCGCCCATCATCCGCGGGCAGGACACGCAGGGCCCCAACAACGGCCAGAACGTCTTCTGGGGCGGCACGGTGCCGCGCGCCACCATCAACCTGGACGGGCACTACCTCAACTACAACGAGATGTTCTTCGGCGCCACCTCGGTCTGGGATGTGGAGAGCATCGAGGTGTTCCGCGGCCCGCAGACCACCTCGCAGGGTGCCAATGCCATTGCGGGCGCCATCGTCGTGAACACCAAGGACCCCAGCTTCAAGCGCGAAGGGGCCTACCAGCTGGAGGCGGGCGACTACCAATCGCGGCGTGCGTCCATCGCCGTCTCCGGCCCCGTGGGCGAGGAGCTGGCCGCGCGGCTGGCCGTGGACTACTCGGGGCGCGATACCTTCATCGACTACACCAATCCGCAGTTCCAGCGGGGCCAGGCCGATCAGGATTTCCGCGCGCTGAATGCACGCATGAAGTTCCTGTGGCTGCCCAGCCGCATTCCCGGCCTGGAGGCCAAGTTCACCTATTCCCACAACGACAGCAACCGCCCCAGCCAGGAGGCGGCCTCCGCTCCGTTCAGCGCGCTGGAGCACTGGACGACGACCATGCCCAGCTGGAAGCAGAAGACCGACACCGGCATCCTCGACCTCAGCTACGAGCTGGGCAACGGCGTGCGGCTGGTCAACCAGTCCCAGTATTCGCGCTCGTCCGTGCAGCGCTATACCGGCATTCCCGGCGAGGGCGATGCCGATATCCGCCAGAACAATGTCTCCAATGAGTTCCGCGCCCTGGTGGGCAGCGACAAGGACCGCCTGAGCGGCTTCGGCGGCGTCTACTACGCGCGCACCGGCACGGACGAAAGCCTGCTGCTGCGCGGCCTGTCCGCCTTCGACGACACCAAGAAGAACCTGGGCGTCTTCGGCGAGCTGAACTGGCGCCTGGCCGACCGCTGGACCCTGACCAGCGGCCTGCGCTACCAGCACGACGAGGTGGTGCGCACCGGCACCTCCGTGCTGGCACCCACCGCCCTCGACTACACGAAAACCTTCTCGGCACTGCTGCCCAAGCTGTCCCTGGCCTATGCCGCCACACCGCGCTGGACCGTGGGCGCGCTGGTCAGCCGGGGCTACAACCCGGGCGGTGTGTCGCTGAACCTCACCAGCCGGCAGTGGGCGTATTTCAAGAAGGAGTCGATCTGGAACTACGAGCTGTTCAGCCGCGCCAGCCTGCTCGATGACCGGCTGATGCTCAACACCAACCTGTTCTACATGGACATGCGGGACGCGCAGTACAACATCCCCGTGGTCATCTCCCCGGGCGTGGCCCAGTCCTACACCATCAACGCGGAGAAGGCCCATGCCTACGGCTTCGAGCTGGGTGCCGACTACCGCGCGCTGGACAACCTGCGGATCAAGGCCGGCGTGGGCGTGCTGCGCACCCGCATCGAGGAGATGGGCAGCAACCCTGGCTACGAGCACAACCGCTTCGCCCGCTCGCCCGGCTACAACCTGAGCCTGGGCGTGAGCTGGGACGCCAGCCCCCGGTTCAATGTCTCCGGCCAGGTGCGCCACCTGGACGGCTACTACTCCGATACCGCCAACACCCGCGCCTATGCGGTCGGCTCCAACACCATCGCCGACCTGCGCATGACCTATGCCTACAGCGCGCGCGTGCAGCTGTACGGCTATATCAAGAACGTGTTCGACAGGCGCGCACCGACGTACCTGCAGCAAAACCGCGGCATCGGCGGCATCGAGGCCAGCATGACCGCGCCGCGCATGATAGGCGTGGGCGTGCGGGGAACGTTCTGAGATGGGAATGACAGCAGACATGACAATCCGCAAACCCCTGCACATCGGCCTTTCGCTGGCCCCCACCTGGCTGAGCGGCGACGCCTGGCGGCGGCCCGGCAGCAATATCGAAGGGCTGTACTCCAGCGACTTCGCCCTGGACCTGGCCCGGCGCGCCGAAGCCGCGCACCTGGACTTCGTCTTCCGCCCGGACGTGAGCTTTCTGCCCATGGAGGCGCTGGAGACGGGCGCGGGCTTCGCCAGCCTGGACCCCACGGTGCTGATGGCCGCGCTGGCGCGCGAGACCTCGCGCATCGGCCTGGTGTCCACGGTATCGACCACGTTTTTCCCGCCCTATGCGGTGGCGCGCCAGCTGCAGTCGCTGCACTGGATCAGCAACGGCCGCGCCGGGTGGAACATCGTCACGGCCCTGCAGGGCCACGAGAACTTCGGGCTGCAGGCCATGCCCGATGCCGATGAACGCTATGCGCGGGCCGCAGAGTTCACCGACGTGGTGCGCCGACTGTGGGCCAGCTTCCCCCACGAGGCCCTGAAGATCGACCGGGACAGCGGTCGCTACGCCGATGCCTCGCTGGTGCGCCCCATAGACCATGAGGGACCGCACCTGAAGGTACGTGGCCCGCTGAACCTGCCGGAGTTCGGCGGTCCGCGCATTCCGCTGGTGCAGGCGGGCGCGTCCAGCACCGGGCGCGACTTTGCCGCATCGGTGGCAGACATCGTCTTCGCGCCCACGCCGGACCTGGACGCGGCGCTGGAGCTGCGCCGGGACCTGTCTCGGCGCGCCCAGCGCCATGGCCGCCAGGCGCAGGATGTGCGCCTGCTGCCCGGCCTGAGCCTGTACCTGGCCGACACCCGCGAGCAGGCCCGGGAGATGTTCCAGCAGACGCACGGCCGGGTGGACAGGGGCCGCAAGCTGGCATCGATCCAGGCCATGGTCGGCCTGGACCTGACGGACTGGCCCGCAGACCGGCCGATCACCGCGGCCGACCTTCCGCCGCCCGTGGCGACCCCGTCCAGCCGCACGCATGCGGGCCTGCTCAGGCGCCTGATGGAGCGCGAATCACTGCGCATCGACGAGCTGCTGCTGCGACCGGAAATCCTGTCCGCCGCGCACTGGCAGGTGGTGGGCACGGTGGACGATGCCGTGGCGCAGATCACCGAGTGGAGCGCCGCCGGCGCCATCGACGGCTTTCTGGCCGCGCCCGGCGGCTCCGTCGAGTCCCTGCATTGCGTGCTGGAGCAGCTGGTGCCGCGCCTGGTGGAGGCCGGCCTGTTCCGCTCCCGCTACACGGGCACCACGTTCATGGAGCACCTCGACGAGTCGAGGTAGGGGCTGCGCCCTGCCCTCGCCTGGCCTTCACTGCGCCCGCGTGTCGGACCCGCCATCGGGCTCGAACGCAAAGCCCACGCCATAGACGGAGCGAATCCACTCATGGCGGTCGTCCGCCGCCTTGAGTTTCTTGCGCAGGTTCTTGATGTGGCTGTCGATGGCGCGCTCGTTCACGTCCAGCGTGTCGGCGCAGGCCAGCTCCAGCAGCTGCGCGCGGGAGTACAGGCGGCCGGGCTGGCGCATCAGGGCCTGCAGCAAGGCCAGCTCGCGCTTGGTCAGCGGCAGGGCGCTGCCGTTGAGCATGGCGCGGCCCTGATCGGGCAGCAGCGTCAGGCGCTGCTGGGCCGGGCCGGGGCCGGCACTGCGGCGCAGCACGGCCTTGACGCGGGCCACGACTTCGCGCGGGGCGAAGGGCTTGCAGATGTAGTCGTCCGCGCCCAGCTCCAGGCCCAGCAGGCGGTCCATTTCCTCGACGCGCGCGGTGAGCACGATGACGGGGCTGGCGCTGTGGGGGCGGAACTGGCGCAGGATGTCCAGGCCGTCCAGCCCCGGCAGCATGATGTCCAGCACGGTGAGGTCGGGCGGGGAGCGCAGCATGCGGTCCAGCGCCTCGCGCCCGTGGCGGATGTGCTCGACTTCGTAGCCTGCATGGCGCAGGTAGTCGATGACGATGGCGGCCATGTCGGTCTCGTCTTCGACCAGGAGGATGCGGGCAGGCTTCATGGCGCGGGATTTTCCAGCAAGGGCAGCCACAGCGTGATGCGCAGGCCGCCCAGCGGCGAGGCAGCCGCCTCGATGCTGCCGCCATGGGCCTGGACGATGGTGCGGCAGATGGCCAGCCCCAGGCCGGAGCCGCCCAGGCCATCGCCGTCGCGCACGCGGGAGGCGTCCACGCGATAGAGGCGGTCGAACAGGCGCGGCAGGTGCTGGCTGGCCACGCCGGGAGCCGTGTCGTCCCAGCGCAGCTGCAGCATGCTGCGGTCCTTCATCTGGACAATTTCGGCGGACACCTGCAGCCGTCCGCCCGCAGCCGTGTAGCGCAAGCTGTTTTCCAGCAGGTTGGCAAACACCTGGTGCAGCCGGTGCGGATCGCCCTGCACCAGCGGCGGCGGAACGCGCGCAGCCAACTCGTCCACGGTGGAGCGGTCCAGGCCGATGCCGACCTGCTCGAAGCCGGGCCGCGCGCCGTCCAGCGCCTCGCCCAGCAGGGTCAGCACATGCACGGGCACATGGCCCGAGCCGTGCAGGGCCTGCGGGTCGTCCAGGCTCACGCGCAGGTCGCTGACCAGCCGTATCAGCCGCATGATCTGCCGGTGCAGGCGCAGCGCCATGCGGTCGTCCATGGGCAGCACGCCGTCCTGCACGGCCTCGACCTCGGCGCGCATGGTGGACAGGGGCGTGCGCAGCTCATGCGCTACGTCGGCCAGCCAGCGCTGCCGCGAGGCCTCCATGGTGGCCAGTTGCACGGCCATGTCGTTGAAGGTTTCCGCAAGGCGGGCCAGCTCCGCATCGCCCTTGATGGCCACGCGCGTATCCAGCCGCCCGGCCGCAATGCCGCGCAGGCCGTCGACAAAAGCGGTCAGAGGCTCCAGCCAGCGCCGCGTGAGCCAGGCCGACAGCAGCAGCGCCAGCAGCAGGCCAGCCAGCCCGGTCCAGGCCACAAAACCCATCTGCTGCGCGAGGAAGGCGCGGTCCAGATCGCGCTGCATGCCCTGCCCGGTCTGCACGGGGGACAGCACGATCTCGCCAATGGCCTGCCCGTTGGCGGCGCGCAGAACGCGGTGCGCCGCACCTGGCTGCGGCGCCATGCCGGAGATGAGCTGGCCCTGGGCATCCAGCAGGCCCACGCGCGCCCACGGGCCGCCAAACGGGCGGTCCGGCGGCGGGCCTGGGCGGTCTGTACGGTCGGAGTGATCTGGGTGATCTGGGTGATCTGAGCGATCGGCAGGCTCTCCGCCTTCCGGCCCAGGTGGCGGCGGAAATTCCGGGCCCGGCCCCGGACCGTGGCTTCCCTCAAAACCAGGCCTCGGCTCCGGCATGGGCATGGGCATGGGCATGGGGGGCCGTGGCCCGGGCTCGCCCGCAGGAAAGCCCCGGCCCATGCCTGCGCCCGGGCGCACCATGTCGCGCCAGAAACCGGGGTTGGCGCGCGCCGCATCCCAGCCGCCGTTTTGCTCATGGTGCTGG
Organism: Delftia sp. UME58; assembly: GCF_014170385.1. NCBI lineage: Bacteria > Pseudomonadati > Pseudomonadota > Betaproteobacteria > Burkholderiales > Comamonadaceae > Delftia > Delftia sp. UME58. The sequence goes on along the minus strand of NZ_LZZV01000049.1, from coordinate 64,807 downwards.
ACCAGCCGCTCGGCCAGCCCGTCCATGCCGGTCAGCTCCACCTCGGCCATGTACGGCCCCAGGCCCCGCTGCAGCCCCAGGCGCGAGAACCCGAGAAACACCAGCAGCAGGGCCACCAGCAGCACGGCCAGGGCGAAGAAGGCCTTGTGCTGCAGCTTCAGGCGCGGGAGGCGAAGGCTCATTCAGTTGCTGCGTCAGACGGCAATGCCGATGGAAATCGTGGCGGTGTGGCCATTGGTGGTGTCTCCGGTGATCACTGCTGCGGATGGGGCGGCGGCCCGCCTGCGCCGGGCCCGCCGGCCGGCATGGCCACCAGTTGCCCGTTCAGGCTGCGGCAGGTGCCGGCCAGCGTCTTCCCGTCGGGCATGGTCAGGGTCACGCTGTCACCCTCGGCCTTGCCCTGGCAGGCCGTATAGGCCTCGGGCGGCGGCGACGGCGGATTGCCATGTCCCCCGTGGCCCTGGGCATGGCTGCAGGCCGCCGCGAAGACCGCCACAGCCAGCACCAGGGCCGGGCGAATGCGTGAAGCGTTGGTTTGCGAGAAATCAATCATGGTCTTTTCCTGGAGTTGCCAAGGAATTCTTGCGACCAATATGGGGGGAAATTGGGAGAAGTGGGGACGAGCTGGTACAAGCTCTGCATCGCACAACAAAACCATGAAACCAACAAGATTCCTGCTGCTGGCCGCCCTGCTCGGCCCACCCGCTCTTGCTGCAGATCTGACCGTGATCGAAATGCATGCTGCAAGCGGCAATGATCGCCCGTACAGCCTGGATGGCCAGCAGCTCAGCCTGGTCCAGTTGAAAAACGCGCTTTCCAGAAAATTGACCGCAGCCCCCGACGCCAAAAGCACGGCACGCATTGCCGTGCTGGTAGATCCCGATGTGAAGGTCGGCGCCCTCTCCGAGCTTCGCGGCCTGGTGATGAAGGTGGGATTCGGCATGCCGCGCTATTTCATGACGACGCGGGTGAATGACAAGCTCTCCGAGATCCAGGTGAACTACAGCCCGGTCTTCCCGAGAAGCGGGCTGGAGGCGGTGATGTCGTCCGGCCAACCAGCTGCAGGCCCGTCGCTCACAACGCCAGCGCCACCCCGCTGAGCCACGCCAGCGCCTGCAACTCGCCGGCCGGCGCGGCCGGCAGGGGAGTGCCTTCGGCCTCCAGCTGCGCTGCAAGCCGGGCCGCACCCGGGTCGGCCAGGATCAGGCCGCAAGTGGGGTACATAACCATGTGGGTGAATTCGATGGCGCGGATGCCGGACAGCGGCAGCAGGGGTTCGGCGGCCATACAGGTGTGCTCGCGGGAAGGCAAGGGATTCATGCAGCTGCGGCGGTTGCCGCTGCGGCCTCGCTGCGCGGCAGGCCGGCACGCCATAGCGCGCCTGGCCGGGTGTGCCCAGGCGGGCTGAGCAGGCCTTGGGAGTTCTTGGGAGTTGTCACGATTAATTGAAGTTTGCGTGATACATCCGCTACAGGGTCCCTCCAACAATGGGATCCATGAACACCGCCCTCATCACCCCCCAACCGGCACAGCCCAAGGATGGCCAGCGCATCCACCCGCTGTGGCTGCGCCTGACGCATTGGCTCAATGCGCTCGCCGTGGTCATCCTGGTGACCAGCGGCTGGCGCATCTACAACGCGGCGCCGTTCTTTGATTTCAGCTTTCCGGGCTCGATCACGCTGGGCGGCTGGCTGGGCGGGGCGCTGCAATGGCATTTCGCGGCCATGTGGCTGCTGGTGTTCAACGGATTGCTGTACCTGCTGCTCAACATCGCCAGCGGCCGGTGGCTGCGCAAGTTCTTTCCCGTCAGCATGCAGGGCGTGCGCCAGGACCTGGTGGCCGCCCTCAAGGGCCGGCTGTCGCACGCCGACCCGGCCCGCTACAACCATGTGCAAAAGCTGGCCTACCTGTTCGTGGTGCTGGACCTGGTGGTGATCGTGCTGTCGGGCCTGGTGCTGTGGAAGTCGGTGCAGTTCCCGCTGCTGCGCGAGTTGCTGGGCGGCTATGAATCCGCACGGCGCGTGCACTTCTTCGGCATGTCCGCGCTGGTGGCCTTCGTGATGGTGCACCTGGCGATGGTCGCCCTGGTGCCCCGGACCTTCCTGACCATGATCCACGGCCGTGCGCCCAAGTCCCCATGAAAATCTTCAAAGCCCCTTCCCTGCCCGGCGTCGATGGCGCGGCCGTGGTGCACGAGGCACGCTCGCTGATCGCCCGCAAGCTCGACCAGCCCGCACGCCGCGCCTTTTTGCAGCGCTCGCTGACGCTGGGCGGCCTGTCCCTGCTCACGGGCTGCAGCATCAGCGATGACAGCCACGTCGAGGCCGCGCTCAGCCAGGTATCGCGCTTCAACGACCGCATGCAGGGCCTGCTCTTCAGTCCCACGCGGCTGGCGCCCACCTATACCGCAGCCGAGATCACGCGCCCCTTCCCCTTCAATGCCTACTACGGCGAGGACGAGGTGCGCGAGGTGGACGGGGCCAGCTGGCGCCTGGAAGTGACCGGCATGGTCGCCGACCGCCATGCATGGACCCTGGCCGAGCTGCGCGCCATGCCGCAGGACGAACAGATCACGCGCCACATCTGCGTGGAAGGCTGGAGCGCCATAGGCCGCTGGGGCGGCGTGCGCTTTGCCGATTTCCTGCGCCACATAGGCGCCGACACCAGTGCCAAGTACGTCGGCTTCAAGTGCGTGGACGACTACTTCACCAGCATCGACATGGCCACGGCCCTGCATCCGCAGACGCTGATGGCATTGACTTACGACGGGCAGCCCCTGCCGCCCAAATATGGCTTTCCGATGAAGCTGCGCATGCCCACCAAGCTGGGCTACAAGAACCCGAAGCACATCCAGGCCATGTTCGTCACCAACACCTACTCCGGCGGCTACTGGGAAGACCAGGGCTACAACTGGTTCGGAGGCAGCTGAGCGGCCTTCCAAGCCGCTGGGCCGCCAACGAAGGTGCGAGGCCGGGCCCATCCAAAGCCGGCCGATTTGCAATCCCGCAAACCGCTAATCCAAAGGAAGACTCAAATGACCAAGCTCACCACCACCCTGCTCGCCACCTGCCTCGCCCTGGCCGGTGCCACCACGGCATTCGCTGCGGATGAGATGGCGAAGGACGGCATGTCCAACGGAGCCATGTCCAAGGATTCGATGTCCAAGGATGGGATGAAGAAGGACTCCATGGCCAAGGACGGCATGAAGAAAGACTCCATGTCCAAGGACGGGATGAAGAAGGACTCGATGTCCAAGGACGGCATGCACAAGGAAGGCATGTCCAAGGATGGAATGAAGAAGGATTCCATGGGCAAGGACGCCATGTCCAAATAAGCAGACGGACTCGCCTGATCCGTCTGGTGCCCTCCAGGCGGTCGGGCCGTCGGGGCTGCTTGGAAAGCTGACTGGGGCTGCCGATCAGGCAACCAGGCACAGAGCCCGGTCCTGCCTGCGCCCCGAATGCCCGCTCTGCAACAGAAGCGGGCCGGAGGGCTTCAGCGGCGCTGCGGAGGACGCGGGCCCGGTGCGCCGGAGCGTTGCTCGATGTGGCGGAACGTGAGGCGACCCTTGTTCAGGTCATAGGGCGACATTTCAAGCGTCACCTTGTCGCCGGCCAGCACGCGGATGCGGTGCTTGCGCATTTTTCCGCCGGTATAGGCGATGAGCTGGTGGCCGTTTTCCAGCGTTACGCGGAAGCGGGAATCAGGCAGCACTTCGTCTACCCGGCCTTGCATTTCGATCAGTTCTTCTTTAGCCAATGGGACTCCTGTGAGTACATGTTGAAAGGGTTGCGTCGCCGCAAGTTGCTGGTGCAGCACCATGCTGCGGCCTTGGGCCAGCGCAGGATGACCGCTGCACGCAGGCAGCGGAGCATCGAAAAAGGGAAAAAGAGGACCCTGCAGGTGGCAGGGAGAGTGCGGACCCGGGAAGTGGGTTGGATTCGCGTGGTGCTCGCCGTTGAGGGTGACAGTTGCGGACCTCGTCACAGACTTCGTGACAGTGGGCGGCCAACGGCAGCCCGGAGACCGAGAAGGTGTCAGACGGGCACTGAGGAGGCGAACAACAAGGACAGCACCTCCATCAGTATAGGTGAATTGCCGGCCGTGCGTTGAAGCGGCGCCGGGTACCGCACCTGTACGGGGCGGCATTTTCCCTGTCGCGACTGGGGCAATTCGCAGTCGAACCGGAAGTAGTGCCCTCTCTTGGTGGTTGCCGCGGCATCGAAGCGGCCGCCGGCAGCCCGCCTCATGCCTTTCACCTATCCCAGCTTGGGCAGCAGATTGAACAGCAGCACCATCAGCAGGCCCACAAAGGACACGATGGACTGGACCACGGTAATCGTCTTGGTGGCCTCGCCCATGCTCATGCCGAACGACTCCTTCACCATCCAGAAGCCCGCGTGGTTGGCATAGTTGAAGAACAGCGAGCCGCAGCCAATGGCCAGCGCCAGCAGCGGCACGTTCAGCGAAGGATCGGAGGCCGCCAGCGGCGCCAGCAGGCCCGCCGCGCCGACGATGCCCACGGTAGCCGAGCCGGTGGACACCGACAGCAGCATGGCGATCATCCAGCCCAGCACCAACGGCGGCAGGGCGAACTGCTGGGTCATGTGGACGATGGCATCGCCCACCTTGGCGCTGGTCAGGATCTGCTGGAAGGCACCTCCGCCCGCAATGATGAGCATGATGCCGGCGATGGGCTTGAGGCTCTGGCCCAGCGCGTCGCGCAGCTTCTCGGCATCGGCGCCGCGCAGATAGCCCAGGGTGATGGAGGCAAACACCACGCCCAGCAGCATGGCCACCAGCGGATTGCCCAGGAAGGCCGCCGCATGCAGCAGGCCCGAATCCTTGGGCAGCAGCACCTCGGCCAGCGCATGCACCAGCATCAGCAGCGCGGGCAGCAAGGCGCACAGCACGCCCATGCCGATGCTGGGCGCACTGCCCTCCCCGCCTTCCTTCTTGCCTGATGTGAACTGCTCCAGCAGGGCTGCATCGGGGCGCGTGCCCATGCGCGGCGTGATGAAGGCGCCGTACAGCGGGCCACCCAGCACCATGGCGGGAATCACGGCCAGAAAGCCGTACAGCATGGTCGGGCCGACTGTGGTGTGCAGCGTGGCAATGGCGGTGAGCGGGCCGGGGTGCGGCGGCACCATGCCGTGCATGGCGGCCAGCGCGGCGATCACGGGCACGCCCACATAGACATAGGCCGATCCCTTGAAGCGCTCATTGCTTTCCAGCTTGCGCGCCACGCTGAAGATCAGCGGCAGCATGACCACCAGCCCCACCTCGAAGAACATGGGGATGCCGATCACGAATGCCACCAGGGTCATGGCCCAGGGAATCATGCGCTCGGACGTGCGCTGCAGGATGGCACTGGCCAGCCGCTCGGTGGTGCCGGAGTCCGCCAGGATCTTGCCCAGCATGGCGCCCAGGGCAATCACCACGCCCACCGCGCCCAGCGTCTTGCCGGCCCCATTGGTGAGGTTCTTGACGATCTCGCCCGGCGCCATGCCCGTGGCAAATCCCACGCCGATGGAAACCACCAGCAGGGCCAGCAAGGGATGAAGACGGATGCGCGAGACGATCAGCGCGACGAGGACCAGCACGCTGGCCAGCGCGATGAGCAGCAGTTGGGTATCGAATGAAGACATGGGAGGCTTGGAGTTGTGATTCTTGCGACGGACGCCCGCACGCTGGCGGCATGCGGTTTCCGATCGCTGCAAATCGTATGCCTGGCCCTGAGGGGGAGCTGTAGGCTCCGGGCTTGTTCGCACGGGCAGCCGCTACGCGCAGCGGGGCAACTCAACTGCCAAGACAAAGCCCACAGACCAGCAAAGCATCGGCGCCTTGCAAAGGCCAGGGCCTCAGCCGCCAAACGCCTGGCTGCCACAAAAGCTTCAAACCTTCGTCACCTCCCTGTCACGCGCGGCGGGTGCAATGTAAACGTTTTCAGGAAATCGTTTACATCCATGAGCATCACCGAGGTTGCACGCCGCGCGGGACTGTCCGTCGCCACTGTTTCGCGGGTTTTCAATTCGCCGGAGGTGGTCAATGCGCAAACGCGCAGCACGGTGCTGCGCGTGGCGCAGGAAGTGGGCTATGTGGCCAATGCCAGCGCACGCACGCTGCGCACGCGCAGCAGCAAGGTGCTGGGCGTGGTGCTGCCCACGCTCACCAATCCGGTGTTTGCCGAGTGCCTGCAGGGCATTGCCTCGCAGGCGGCGCTGCGCGGCTATGCGATTTCGCCCTGCACCACCGAATACGACCACGCCGGTGAAGACGCGGCCACCACGCGGCTGCTGGCCAGCGGGGTGGATGCGCTGGTGCTGGTGGTCTCCAACCCTGGCGATTCGGCAGCGCTGGCGCGTGTGCGCCAGGCCGGCAAGCCCTATGTGCTGGCCTATCACCACACCCATGAGCATGCCTGCGTGGGCGTGGACAACACGGGCGCCGTCAGAGAGCTGGTGCTGCGCCTGGCTGCGGCAGGCCACAGCCGCATCGGCATGGTCACGGGCCAGTTGCGCGCGTCCGACCGCGCCCAGCAGCGCTGCCGTGGCTATGCGCTGGGCATGCAGGCCGCAGGCCTGGCGCCGCTGCCGGTCTGGGAGGTGCCCTTTGCCGCCACCGCCGTGCAGATGCTGCAGCAGCACCTGAGCGAGCAGGCCCCGCCCACGGCCATTGTCTGCAGCAACGATCTGCTGGCGATACGCACCATCCGCGCGGCATCGCTGGCCGGGTTCCGCGTGCCTGCGGACCTGAGCGTGGTCGGCTTTGACGGGATTGCCATGGCGGGCGATCTCACGCCTTCGCTGGCCTCGATTTCCCAACCCAACCACGACATCGGCTCGGCCTGCGTGCGCCTGCTGTGCGATGCACTGGCGAACAAGAAAACCCTGGCCCCGCAGGACAGCCTGTGCCTGCCGCATGGCTGGCGCAGCGGCGAGTCCTGCCGGCTCTGAAACCAACAGCAGCGGCCCGCGCAAGCCAAGGCCGCGCCCTTCCCTTCCCCACGCTCCCCAACCTCTTCGAGTACGCACCATGAAACTGACTGCCCTCCCCTTCAAGCTCTCCTTCAAGCCCTCCTTCAAGCGCCTTGCCCTGCTGGCCGCCACCACCGCCGTCTGCGGCACGGCCCTGGCCCAGAGCGCCATCTGCTACAACTGCCCGCCCGAATGGGCCGACTGGGGCACGCAGATCAAGGCCATCAAGGCCGATACCGGCATCACCGTGCCGCCCGACAACAAGAACTCCGGCCAGTCGCTGGCCCAGCTGGTGGCCGAGAAGGCCAGCCCCGTGGCCGATGTGACCTACCTGGGCGTGACCTTCGCCATCCAGGCGCAGAAAGACGGCGTGGTCGCCGCCTACAAGCCCGCCAACTGGGACCAGATTCCCGCCGGCCTCAAGGACCCCAAGGGCGAGTGGGTGACCATCCACTCGGGCACGCTGGGCTTCATGGTCAACAAGGCGGCGCTGGGCGGCAAGCCCGTGCCGCAGTCCTGGGCAGACCTGCTCAAGCCCGAATACAAGGGCCTGGTCGGCTACCTGGACCCGGCCTCGGCCTTCGTGGGCTATGTGGGCGCCGTGGCCGTGAACCAGGCCATGGGCGGCACGCTGGACAACTTCCAGCCCGCCATCGACTACTTCAAGAAGCTGCAGAAGAACGAGCCCATCGTGCCCAAGCAGACCTCGTATGCGCGCCTGCTGTCGGGCGAGATCGGCATCCTGCTGGACTATGACTTCAACGCCTACCGAGCCCGCTACAAGGACAAGGCCGACGTGGACTTCGTGATCCCCAAGGAAGGCACCGTGGTCATGCCCTATGTGATGAGCCTGGTGAACAAGGCGCCGCACATGGACAACGGCAAGAAGGTGCTGGACTATGTGCTGTCCGACAAGGGCCAGTCCATCTGGGCCAACGCCTACCTGCGCCCCGTGCGCGACGTGGCCCTGCCCAAGGAGGTGGCCGGCCATTTCCTGCCCGCCAGCGAGTACGCACGTGCCACCTCGGTGGACTACCAGAAGATGGCCGATGTGCAAAAGGGCTTCTCCACGCGCTACCTGCGTGAAGTGCGTTGAGCCAGGCGGACTGCATCGTGGGCATTACCTCCCAAGCGCCAGGCGACTGGCGCGCCCGCGCGCTGCTGCTGGCCTGCAGCGCGCCGGCCGTGGCCTTCTTCGCGGCGTTCTGGCTGCTGCCGGCCGGCCTGCTGCTGGCGCTGCCGGCGCGTGAAGGCTGGCGCACCTACTTCGCCACGCTGACCGACGCGCTCTACCTGCAAAGCCTGCTGCAGACGCTGGCCCTGTCGCTGGCCGTGACCCTGGCCACGCTGCTGATCGGCGCGGTGATGGGCATTGCGCTGGCGCGCCACCGCTTCACGGGGCGCGGCCTGCTGTTGTCGCTGCTGACGCTGCCGCTGTCGTTTCCGGGCGTGATCATCGGCTTTTTCATCATCCTGCTGGGCGGGCGCCAGGGCGCGCTGGCCGACCTGTCGGTGGCCCTGGGCGGCGAGCGGATCACCTTCGCCTACGGGCTGCTGGGCCTGTTCCTGGGCTACCTGTACTTCTCGCTGCCGCGCGCCATTGCCTCCTACACGGCAGCGGCCGAGGCACTGGACCCGCACCTGGAAGAGGCCGCGCGCTCGCTGGGCGGCAATGGCTGGCGGGTGGCGCGCGATGTGTGGTGGCCGCAGCTGCTGCCCACCACGCTGGCCTGCGGCGCCATCGTGTTCGCCACGTCGGTCGGCGCCTTCGGCACGGCCTTCACGCTGTCGAGCAAGTTCGAGGTGCTGCCCATCACCATCTACAACGAGTTCACCAACTACGCCAACTTCGCCCTGGCCGCCAGCCTGTCGATCAGCCTGGGGCTGATCACCTGGCTGGTGCTGTGGCTGTCGCGGCGCTGGGCGGGTCCGGCCGCCACAGGAGTCTGACCATGCGGACCACACAAAAAAATAGCCCCCACGCTGCCCTTGCAGCGCAAGGTCCGCTGCCCCCCGAAGGGGCCGCTTTTTGCCTTGGGGCTGCCCGGCGGCCAAAAATGCCGCCGCTGATGTGGCTGGTGACGGCCACCGTCACCGTGTTCATGCTGGCGCCCATGCTGCTGTCGGTGCTGGCCGGGCTGGTGCAGAACTACGGCCAGGGCCTGTCCAGCGGATTGACCACGCGCTGGCTGGCCGAGGTCTGGGCCGGCTACGGCAATACCGTGCTGATGTCGCTGCTGCTGGCCTGCGCCTGCGTGGCCATGACCTTGGTGCTGGGCGTGCCCTGCGCCTATGCGCTGGCGCGCAGCCGCTCGCCCTGGGCCCGGCATTTCGAGGAGCTGCTGACGCTGCCCGTGGCCATTCCGGGCCTGGCCAGCGCCCTGGCCCTGCTGCTGGCCTATGGCAGCGTGGCCGCCTTCCGCCAGAGCTTTGCCTTCATCCTGGTGGGCCATGTGGTGTTCACCCTGCCCTTCATGGTGCGCATGGTGGGCTCGGCGCTGCGCCGCCAGGAGCTGGTGGCGCTGGAGGAGGCTGCGCGCAGCCTGGGCGCCTCGTTCACGCAGCGCTTCCTGGGCGTGCTGGTGCCTGCCGTGCTGCCCGCCATCGTGGCCGCCTGCCTGATGGTGTTCACCCTGTCCATGGGCGAGTTCAACCTGACCTGGATGCTGCACACGCCGCTGACGCGCACCCTGCCCGTGGGCCTGGCCGACAGCTATGCGTCCATGCGCATCGAGGTGGGCTCGGCCTACACCCTCATCTTCCTCATCGTCATCCTGCCCGTGATGTGGCTGCTGCAGGCGCTGGGGCATTTCATCGAGAAGCATTATGGAAAGTAACAGCGTCGCCATCGACATCCGGCAATGCGCCAAGACCTATGCCGACGGAACGCGCGGCCTGCAGGCCACCGACCTGCGCGTGGAGCCCGGCGAGGTGCTGGCCCTGCTCGGCCCCTCGGGCTGCGGCAAGACCACGCTGCTGCGCATCATCGCGGGGCTGGAGACGCCGGATGCGGGCAGCCGCATCGCCTTCGGCGACACCGACGTCACCCGCGTGCCCATAGAAAGGCGCCAGGTGGGCATGGTGTTCCAGCACTACGCGCTGTTCCCGCAGATGAGCGTGCAGGCCAACATCGCCTACGGCCTGCGCATACGCGGCGTGTCCGAGCAGGAGCAGCGCCGCGTGGTGGGCGAACTGGTGGACCTGGTGCGCCTGAACGGCCTGGAGCACAAGCGCCCGGCCGAGCTGTCCGGCGGCCAGCGCCAGCGCGTGGCCCTGGCCCGCGCCGTGGCCTCGCGCCCGCGCGTGCTGCTGCTGGACGAGCCGCTGACCGCGCTGGACGCCAAACTCAAGGAAACCCTGCGCGACGAGCTGGCCCAGCTGCTGCGCCAGCTGCGCATCACCGCCGTCCACGTCACGCACGACCAGCAGGAGGCCATGGCCATTGCCGACCGCATGGCCGTGATGCAGGCAGGCCGCATCCTGCAGGTGGGCGATGGTGAAAGCCTGTACCGCCGACCGGCCCATCCCTTCGTCGCCACCTTCCTGGGGCGCGTGAACCAGGTCGAACGCAGCGAAGACGATGCGCGCAGCAACCGGCTGGCGCTGGCCGGCATGGAGCTGGCCTGCCCGGCCGAATGCACGGGCGCGGCCCGGCTGCTGCTGCGCCCTGAAGACATCGAGGTCTGCGCCGCCGGCACGCCGGGCGCCGTGCCGGCATCGGTGGCGCGCCGCGTCTTCCTGGGCGACCGCCTGCAGCTCACGCTGGAGCTGGCGGGCCACACGCCGCTGATGGCCGACGTGGCCCGCGACCACGCCGCGCAATCGGGCGACCGCGTGGCCTTGCGCATCGCCCCCCATCAATGGATGCCCAACCATGCCCACGCCTGAAACCCTGCGCCCCTCCATGACCACCTTCCTGGCCCAGCTCACCGACCTGCATATCCGCGAACCCGGTCGCCTGACCTACCGCCGCATCGATACTGCCCAATACCTGGAGCGCACCGTGCAAAGCGTGCTGGCCCTGCCGCAGCGGCCGCACGCCGTCGTGATCACGGGCGACCTGACCGACTTCGGCCGGCCTGCGGAATACGCCCACCTGCGCAGCCTGCTGGCGCCTCTGGGTACCCTGCCCGTCTACCTGCTGCCCGGCAACCACGATGACCGCGACGCGCTGCGCGCCGCCTTTCCCGAGCACGCCTGGCTGCGCAGCGAAGGCTTCATCCAGTATGCGGTGGACATTGGCGCGCTGCGGCTGATCGCGCTCGACACCGTGGTGCCCGGCCACAGCGAGGGCGCGCTGTGCGAGGAGCGCCTTCAGTGGCTGGAACTGCAGATGGCCGCCAGCGAAGGCCGCCCCGTGGTGATCGCCATGCACCACCCGCCCTTCGAGACCCTGATAGGCCATATGGACAAGATCGGCCTGCTGCAGGGCGCCCAGGCGCTGGAAGAACTGGTGCGCCGCCACCCCAACGTGCAGCGCGTGATCTGCGGCCACCTGCACCGCAGCATCCAGGTCGCCTTCGGCGGCACGGTGGCCATGACCTCGCCCGCACCCGCCCACCAGGTCTGCCTGGACCTGGCGCCCGACGCCGCATCGGCCTGGACGCTGGAGCCGCCCGGCTTCATGCTGCATGCACTGCCGCCCCGCGGCCGGCTGGTCAGCCATGCCGTGGCCAGCGGCCGGTTTGACGGCCCGCACCCGTTCTGGGATGCACAGGGGCGGCTGATCGACTGAGCCCGGACGCGCGCGCGGCCCTGGTGAAAGCCGACGAGAATATCCGCCATGGATATCAACAACATCAAGGGCCGCCTGGACTTCCTGCGCGAGGCGGAAAAGCTCAAGAGCGTGCTGCGCAGCGCCCACACCTCCACCGGCCGCACCGAAAGCACGGCAGAGCACAGCTGGCGCCTGTGCCTGATGGCCATCGCCTTCGAGGACCAGCTGGCACAGCTGGACATGCTCAAGCTGCTCAAGCTGTGCGTGATCCACGACCTGGGCGAGGCCATCCATGGAGACATCCCCGCCGTGGAAAAGAACCAGCACCCCGACAAGAGCGCACAGGAAAAGGCCGACCTGCTGCACCTGACCCGTTCGCTGCAGCCCGAGCACCGCGACACCATCATGGCCCTGTGGCAGGAGTACGAAGACGCCGCCACCCCCGAGGCCCGCGCCGTCAAGGCCCTGGACAAGCTGGAGACCATCCTGCAGCACAACCAGGGGATCAATCCGCCGGATTTTGACTACGCGTTCAACCTGGGCTATGGCAAGAAGTACACAGGCGCCGCCCCGCTGTTCGCGGAGGTACGCAGCCTGCTGGATGACGATACGCGGCAGAGGATGGGCGTTGGCGGCATTGCGGCGCGGGGCGACAGGGGTAGCTAGACAACATATCGAGACCAAGACTGCTGCACGGGGCCGCTGGCAGGCCGGTGTTTTGTCCGCAAATTGCTTTGTGACTACATTGAGAGTTCGCAGCCATCCGAAACCTTTTATTGGGCGACTTCTTGGCCGCCAGCGCTGGAGAAGACCGTGCCTGCGAGAACGCCAGCGAATACGTCCGGGATCTGATCCGCCGCGATATGGAGCGAGTGGATCAGGAGCGGCTGGAGCGTCTCAAGGCTGAATTGGTGCAGGCATTCAATGCGCCGGAGTCTTCCTATCGGACCTTGACGGCGGCTGATGTCATCGCACGCAATCGGTCCTGAGCACATGGCGGCTGCCCGCATACGGGAGGCTGCGGCGCGGCGGCTCGATGAGATCTGCCGCCATACGCAGGCCCGCTGGGGGTCGAGCAGGCAGACCGCCATATCAATGGATTGTTTGACGCCTTCGCCAGGATCGAAGCAGGCGGCATTCCATCCCGCACCATACCGGCGCAGTTCGGTGTAGACGGTTTCTTTCTGCCCCACGAAAGGCACTTCATCTACTGGCGACGGCTCTCCAATGGAGACATAGGCATAGTGACCGTCTTGCATGAGGGCATGCACCAGATCAATCGCCTGCGCACAGATTTCGGTCTTTGAGGGGCATCAGGCCCCCTCACCGATCCAGCGGCAGCGCCAGCGTTTCCTTGACCTCCTCCATCACCACATAGCTGTGTGACTCGGCGGGCACGGGGAGCTTCTTGAGGATGTCGCCCAGCAGGCGGCGGTACTCGCGCATGCCGCCCAGGCGGGCCTTGACCAGGTAGTCGAAGCTGCCCGAGACCAGGAAGCACTCCAGCACGTCGGGCACGTGCAGCAGTTCCTGGCGCACCTTGTCGAAGACCTCGCCCGACTTGGACGAGAGCTTGATCTCCACGAACACCAGCAGCGTCTTGCCCAGCGCCTCGGGCGAGAGGTGGGCGTGGTAGCCGGTGATCACGCCATCGCGCTCCAGGCGGCGCACGCGCTCCGAGCAGGGCGTGGCCGAGAGGCTGACCTGCTCTGCCAGTTCGGTCATGGAGATGCGGCCGTCGCGCTGCAGGATGTCGAGGATCTTGCGGTCGGTGCGGTCGAGCACGCGGTTTTCACTTTTGGCGGCCATGGCGGCGATTCCCGAGGCTTATCAATCACTGGAGAGTAGCAATATTTCAGTGGTTTCCACTGCCTCATCGTCAATAGACTTTGATTTCATCTTGTTGACCTGGCGGTGAATCGTATGAAAGTCCTTGTTCTTGGCGGCGGTGTCATCGGCGTGACCAGTGCGTACTACCTGGCGCGGGCCGGTGCCGAGGTCACGGTGCTGGACCGGCAGGATGCGCCCGCGTCCGAAACCAGCTTTGCCAACGCAGGCCAGGTCTCGCCCGGCTACTCCACGCCCTGGGCGGCGCCCGGCATTCCGCTCAAGGCCCTGAAGTGGATGCTGCAGGAACACGCGCCGCTGGCCGTGCGCCTGGACGGCAGCCTGTTTCAGCTGCGCTGGATGGCGCAGATGCTGCGCAACTGCTCTGCCCAGCGCTACGCCGTCAACAAGGAACGCATGATGCGCGTGGCCGAGTACAGCCGCAGCTGCCTGCAGCAGTTGCGCGCCGACACCGGCATCGCCTACGAGCAGCGCACCGGCGGCACCTTGCAACTGTTCCGCACCCAAGCCCAGCTGGACGCCGTGGAGCGTGACGTGGCCGTGCTGCGCGAATGCGCCGTGCCCTACGAACTACTGGACCGCGACCAGCTCGCCCAGGAGGAGCCCGCGCTGGCCCAGGCGCGCGACCGGCTGACCGGCGGCCTGCGCCTGCCCAAGGACGAGACCGGCGACTGCCACCGCTTCACCAATGAATTGGCCCGCATCGCCACCGGCCTGGGCGTGGAGTTGCGCTTCAACCAGAACGTGGATGGCCTGGTGGTCGAAGGCGGCCGCATTGCCGGCGTGCGCGTGAATGGCGAACTGCTGACCGCCGACCGCTACGTGATGGCCTTCGGCAGCTACTCGCGCCAGGCGCTGGAGCCGCTGGGGCTGGACCTGCCCGTCTACCCCGTCAAGGGCTATTCGCTCACCGTGCCGCTGGGCAACCCGGCGCTGGCGCCGCAGTCCACGGTGCTGGACGAGACCTACAAGATTGCCGTCACCCGCTTTGACGACCGCATCCGCGTGGGCGGCATGGCCGAGCTGGGCGGCTTCGACCTGCGCCTGGACCCGCGCCGCCGCGCCACGCTGGAGCTGGTGGTCAACGACCTGTTCCCGGGCGGCGATGTGGAGCGCGCCAGCTTCTGGACCGGGCTGCGGCCCATGACGCCGGACGGCACGCCCATCATCGGCGCCACGCGCTATGCCAACCTGTTCCTGAACACCGGCCACGGCACGCTGGGCTGGACCATGGCCTGCGGCTCGGGCCGCCTGATCGCCGACCTGATCACCGGCCGCAGCCCGGAAATCAGCACGGACGGCCTGGCCCTGGACCGCTACACGCACCGGCCGGCCCGGCACCTGGGGGGCAGCTCCACCCCCGTCTCCGCCTGAGCGCAAGTCACCTTGAACACTTGAGGCCAGCCTGCACTGGCCCTGCTTAACGGGCCGCTACCCCAGCGTCAGGTCCCGCAGCGCGGACATCAGCGGCGACCAATGGGCCTTGGGGTGGCTG
This sequence comes from Delftia sp. UME58, assembly GCF_014170385.1. Lineage (NCBI taxonomy): Bacteria > Pseudomonadati > Pseudomonadota > Betaproteobacteria > Burkholderiales > Comamonadaceae > Delftia > Delftia sp. UME58. The sequence continues at coordinate 49,770 of NZ_LZZV01000049.1, read as the reverse complement.
ATGAGAAGCCAGCTGCGGCGCGTGCGCAGCTCGGGGATGGGCAGGGACTGCAGGCGCTCGGGATTGCTGCGCAGCACATGGCTGGGCACGCAGCACAGCAGGTCGGTCTGGCCCACGATGTCGATGGTGGCCTCGGTGTTGTGCTGGATCTCCAGGGCCACGGTGGGCGCGCCCAGGCCCTGGGCCGCGAAGGCCTCGTCCACCACCTTGCGCACGGCGGCGCCCGGTGCCGGCAAGGCCCAGGAGTAGCCCTGCAAATGCCCGAACCTCAGGCCCTGCTCCAGCGCCAGCTGGAACAGCGGGTGGCGCGGCCGTGCGGCGGCCCATAGCTCATCCTCGCCGATGACCACCTGGGCGCAGCGCGTGGCATGGCCCGGGTAGGACGGCACCACGGCCAGGTCCAGGCTGCCGTCAAGCAGCGCGCGCTCCAGGTCGTCGGACTTGCCCACGGTCAGCCGCACGCGCAGGCCGGGGCGGCGGCGCAGCAGCTCGGCCACGGCCCGGGTGGCGCGGCTTTCCGAGGTGGCCTGCGTGAAGCCCAGGCGGATCAGGCCCACATGCTGGGCCTGGATGTCGCTGGCGGCGCGCATCGTCTCCTCATGCCGCAGCACCAGTTGACGCGCGGGCTCCATGAACAGCTGGCCGCTGCTGGTCAGCGCCACGCCATGCGTTCCGCGCGTGAACAGGGCCGCTCCCACACCCTGCTCCACGCGGCGCACGATCTTGGAGACGGCCGGTTGGGTCAGTTGCAGGGCAGCGGCCGCACGCCCGAAATGGCCATGCTCGGCCACGGCCAGAAAGCAGGCCAGCTCGTTATAGGCAAATCCCGTCATGCCATTCCTTGTCAACGAAGAAAAACGAGAAAGCTTGCCGAGCAAAGCCATTCCAGATGTTCATCGATTTTCGCTGGTTTGGTTATCACCAAGACAGGGCTTGTGGCTAGAGTTTTGGCATGGAAACTTTTTGAGCCACATCATGAACCCACCAAACATCGTGCTCATCGTCGCGGACAACCTGGGCTGGGGCGAGCTGGGCTGCTACGGCGGCGGTGCGCTGCGCGGCGCGCCCACTCCGCGCATCGACCAGTTGGCCTCCGAGGGACTGCTGCTGCAGAACTTCAATGTGGAAAGCGACTGCGTGCCCACGCGCTCGGCCCTGATGACGGGGCGCCATCCCATCCGCACGGGTGCCCTGCAATCGGTGCCGGCCGGGCTGCCCCAGGGCCTGACGCGTGGCGAGACCACGCTGGCCCAGTTGCTGTCCACCCAGGGATATGCCACGGCGCATTTCGGCAAATGGCATCTGGGGGACATTCCGGGCCGTTATCCCTCGGACCGGGGTTTCGATGAGTGGTACGGCATTCCGCGCACCACGGACGAAAGCCAGTTCACCGCGACCACGGGCTACGACCCCCTGGTGGCGCCCCTGCCCCACATCATGGAAGGCCGCGCGGGCGGCCCCTCGGACGATGTCAAGGTCTATGACCTGGAATCGCGGCGCAACATCGATGCCGAGCTGGTGGAGCGCTCGCTGGACTTCATGCGCCGCAACCACGCCCGGGACCGCCGCTTCTTCCTGTATCTGCCCCTGGTGCACCTGCACTTTCCCACGCTGCCTCATGCGGATTTCGCGGGCCGCACCGGCCAGGGCGACTTTGCCGACTCCATGGTGGAGATGGACCACCGCGTGGGCCAGATCTCGGACGAGATAGACCGGCTCGGCCTGCGCGAGGACACCCTGTTCATCTTCTGCAGCGACAACGGCCCCGAGTTCCGCCAGCCCTACCGCGGCACGGCCGGCCCCTGGCGCGGCACCTACCACACGGCCATGGAGGGCAGCCTGCGCGTGCCCTTCATCGCACGCTGGCCGGGCCGCATCCAGGCCGGGCGCACCAGCAATGAAATCATGCACGTGACCGACATCTTCTCCACCCTGGCGGCGGTGGCGGGCGCTGCCGTGCCACAGGACCGGCCCATCGACGGCCTGGACCAGACGGCCTTCCTGCTGGGCGAGCCCCGGTCCGCGCGCGAGGGCTTTCTCTTCTACATCAAGGACCAGCTGCGGGCCGCGAAGTGGCGCGACTGGAAGCTGCATTTCTACTGGGAGCCCGAGGTCAACGAGAGCAAGGGCAAGCTGGAGTCACCCTACCTGTTCAACATCGTGCGCGATCCCAAGGAGGAGCATGACGTGCTGATCTTCAACACCTGGGTGCTCAACCCCATGCTGACCATGGTCCAGCGCTTCAACGAAAGCTGCAAGGCACACCCCAACACCGCGCCCGGCGCCCCAGACCAATGACCTGCGCACCCCTACCCGCCCCGCAGGCCAGCGGCCGCCTGCCGACCACCCGCCGCCATGCACTGCGCCCCCTGGCCGCCGCAGCCCTGCTGGCCCTTGCACTGCCCACGGCCCGCGCGGCCGAGCCGGCGGCGCACGCGCCGCAGGGCAAGCCCATCACCTGGATCGTGGGCTTTGCGCCCGGCGGCAGCCTGGACGTGCTGACCCGCCATGTGGCCCGGCAACTGGAGGCCAGGGCCGGTGTCAGCGTGGTGGTGGAAAACCGGCCGGGCGCCTCGGGCGCGATCAGCCTGCAGGCGGCAGCGAAGGCACCTGCAGATGGCCTGACCCTGGTCTCCGTTCCCGGACCGCAGCTGTCCGGCCCACGCCAGCCCGAGGTGGGCCGCGAGCTGACCGCCGTGGCCGTGATGGCCCGGGGCGCCATGGTGCTGGTGGGCCCGGCCCCGGGTGCGGCCGGCAGCCTGGGCGAACTGGTAGCCGCCATGAAAGCCAAACCGGGCCAATGGAGCTACGCCAGTTCGGGCACGGGCACCTCCCAGCATCTGGCGGGCGAACTGCTCAACGCCCTGGCTGCCACCAGCATGGTGCATGTGCCGTACAAGGGCGGCGGGCAGGCCGTGACCGATGTGGTGGGCGGGCAGATCCCCCTGGCCATGCTGGGCGTGACGCCCGTGCTGCCGCACATCCAGTCGGGCCGGCTGAAGGCCTATGCCGTGACCGGCGCCACGCGCATAGACAGCCTGCCTGATGTACCGACCATGCGCGAGGCCGGCGTGCCCGGCTACGAGGCCACCCAGTGGTATGCCGTGGCCGTGCCATCCGGCACGCCCCCCGAGCGGCTGGCCCAGCTCAATCATTGGATCAACCAGGCCATACAGTCGCCCGAGCTGCGCCCCACGCTGCAGGCCGCCGGGGCCGTGGCCACGCCCATGTCCCTGCCCGAGATCCAGCGTTTCATGTCCCAGGACAACGCCAAGTGGAAGAAGCTGGCCGCCGACCGGCGCCTGGCGCTGGACTGACCCCGCAGCGCCGGGCCACGCCGGGCCGGGCCGCGCCGGGCCGCGCCGCCATCCCCTTTCAATGCGCCGAGAACCCCAGCAGGTATTCGTAGCTGAGGCTGGTGGTGCGCGCGTCGCCGGAGACAGGCAGCCGCACGATGGCCAGCAGCTGGTTCATGCCGGCACGCGGTGTGACGGTCACCAGGCCGTCGGCATCGGTTGCCAGTGGCGGACCGCTTTCTCCCAGCGACACGCGCACGCCGGCCCGGGGCTGGCCGTTCAGCAGCACCTGGAATTGCTGGGGCTCGCCCGCGTGGGGCGAGCGGCGGGTCTTGGCGATGATCTCCAGGGTCTGGCCCAGCTTCTCGCGGGTGACTGGGCCCCATTCGAGGATGGTCTTGTGGAACTTGAGCGCATGCACGCCGCTGGTGGCGCCGGGGTTCTCGGTCATGGGCTTTTCGACCATCGGCCCCTCGCCCACGCGGCTGAAAAATCCGTTGTCGAAATGCGCGGCCAGCAGCGCGGCCTTGCGCGCCGGCGTGGCGCGGGCGCCGCCGGGCACGGGCTGCACGGCCACGTCGATGCGGCGGCCGCGCGCGTCATAGGCCTCAACGCTCTTGAGCTTGCCGGCCGCAAAGTTCTCCAGCTTGCCCTCATGGCCGCCGAATTGCACGGTGTAGGCGCCGTCGGCATCGGGCTCCAGCCAGACGTTGTGGGCCTGGGCCAGCGGCGCGCAGGCCAGCAGAACCACGAATGCGGCGGTTGCAACGGATGCGAAACAGGGGTTGGATTCCATTTTTTCCTCCTCAAAACTGTGTCTGCACGCCGACCTTGAGCGTGCGCGGCGCGCCGGGCGCGAACAGCGGCACGCCGCGGATGACCGAGGCCGACGTGGCATAGGCCTTGTCCCCCAGGTTGGAGACCACGGCATAGATGCGGCTGCGCGCCGAAGGCAGGCGCCAGCTCAGGCCCAGGTCCCAGGTGGCGTAGCCGCCGTAGAACACGCTGTTGTCGGCCGTGACGGCATAGCGGCCCACGCGGCGCCAGGTCAGCGTGCCCTCCCACTGCGCCAGCGGACGCCAGGCCAGGCCCACCGTGGCGGTCTGCCGTGGCACGCCGGCCACCTGGTTGCCGACCAGGGCCGGGTTGCCGTTTTCGGTCACGCGCGAATGAGCGCTGCCCCAGGCCAGTTGCAGGTCCAGGTTCCTGCGCACCGCCCACTGCACGCTGGCCTCCACGCCCGTGCGGCGCGTGGCGCCGAAGTTCTCGTACACGCCAGGCGCCACGTTGCGGATCTCGCCCGAGGACTGCAGCCGATAGGCGGCCACATCCAGCACCAGGCCCGGCATGGGCTTGATCTGCGCGCCCACTTCGGTCTGGCGAAAGATATTGGGGTCCAGCCGCGCGGCGCCCAGCGCGTACTTGGCGAAATCGCTGGCCAGCGCAAATCCTTCGGACCAGCTGGCGCGCAGCAGCACGCCCGGAGCCACCTGCGAGCGCAGGCCCAGCTTGGGGCTGGCATGCGCCGTGCGCGCCAGCGGGCCGCAGGGGTCGCTGCCCGTCTCGGGGCCATTGGGACGGCAGCCGCCCGTGAAGCGGTCCCAGCGCAGGCCGGCGGACAGCTGCAGCAGGCGGTGGATGGGCGCATCCACCTCGGCAAAGGCCGAGAGGGTGTCGAGCCTGGAATTGCGGTCGTCAATGGCCGCGCCCGTGCGCTCGCGCCATTGCAGGCCGTCGTAGAACTGGTAGTCGGTGGATTCGCGCACGGCCTCCAGCCCGGCCACCCAGTTGAGCGGGGTCAGCGCCGTGACATGGCGGCCATTGAGGCTGGTGCCGGCGCCGTAGACGGCGCGGTCATAGCTTTCCTCGCGCTGGCGCCACTGCAGTGCGTCGATGGGCCGGCTGAACCAGCGCGTGAAGCTTTGCTGCGTGGTGTAGGCATGGCCCAGCCAGGTCAGCCGGGGCGAAAGCGCGTACTGCACATCGGCCCGCAGCGTGGCGAAGTTCTTGCGCGTGCCATCGTTCATGGCGCGCGGGTCCATGCCTTGCGGATCGCGCGCGAACTGCCCCGCCGTCAGGTACGACGGCGAATCGCCCTCGCCGTGGTGCAGCCGTGCCGACAGCGCCACTTCCAGCTGCGGCGTAAGCCGCTTGCTCCAACGCAGGGATGCCGTGCTGCGCTGCATTTGCGACTGCGCGCGGAAACCGTCCGTGCGGTAGTGCTGGGCCGCCAGGTTCAGGAACTCGCCCTCGCCCGGCTTCAGCCCCAGCGCCACCTGAGCGTCCAGCGTGCCGTGGGAGGACAGGCTCACGTCGGCCTCGCGGTAGGGGGTGTAGTCGCCCTGCTTGCGCGTCTCTATCGCCATCAGCCCCGCGCGGTTGAAGTTGCCGTACAGCGCCGACACCGGCCCCTTGTAGATGCTGATGCGCTCCATCTCCAGCGGCACGATCACGCCCAGGTCCACATAGCCGTCGGCATGCGACATGGCCTCGTTCAGGGGAATGCCGTCCAGCACCACGCCCACATCGCCGCCATGGCCCCCACCGCCGAAGCCGCGCATGACGATGGCGTCACCCACGCCCGACAGCTGGTAGTTCTGCACATTCATGCCGGGCACCTGGCGCAGCAGCTCCTGCGGATGGCTGGCATGGGCGTTGGCGATGTCCTCGGCCTCGATCACCGTGGTGGTATAGGCGGCCGAGGCACCACGCGCGGTCTGGCCCTTGACCTCGACGGGCTGCAGGCTGGCCGCGGCATCCGTGGCCTGCTGTGCACCAGCCTGGGGAATGGCGGCCAGGCCCAGCAGGCCGGCCGCCGCAATCTGGTGCAGGGCGCAGGGCCGAGAAGGAATTTTCAGAGGATGTGTCATGCGGGTCCAGGAGTTGTATGAAGAAAAAAGCAAACTTCATACCGACCTGCGTGACAGAGGCTGGGCAAGGCGCCCGCCCTGGCTTCAATCAGTCGCCGTGGGCGTGTGAATGGGGATGTGAATGCGGATGGGAATGCGGATCGGGTTGCGCGTGCTCATGCCCGCCAGGCTCCACCCGGCGCGCCATCACCACGTTGAGCTGGCCATGGTGCACGCCGCGCTCGGCCGTGATGGTGTCGGCAAATCGCCGCACGGCGCTGGCCGGGCCGCGCAGCATCACCGTTTCGATGCACTGCTCATGGTCCAGGTGCACGTGGGTGGTGGCCATGTGCAGCTCGTGGTGGTCATGCTGCAGGCTGGCCAGGCGCTCGGACAGGTCGCGCTCGTGGTGGTTGTAGACATAGGACAGGTTGGCCACGCACAGGCCGTCGGCGTCCTCGCGCTCGCGCACCTGGGCCAGGTGGGCGCGCAGCACGTCGCGGATGGCCTCGGAGCGGTTGTCGTAGCCGCGCGCGGCGATCCAGGCGTCGAAACTACGGGCCAGGTCGTCGTCGATGGAGATGGTGAAGCGTTCCATGGGCAGCAGAAGTGGGGAAACAGGTGGCGGGAACAAAAGAGGTCGGCATCACGCAGGATGTGCCCGGCCATTGTCCGGCCATCCTGGCCGGGTGCACTGCATGCAACACCCGCGCCAATCACTGTCGACACAGGCTGGCAATAGCGACAAACCACCACGGTCTTGCTTTGTTCACATTCGCGCAATATCCGGTTACCCTGGTCAAGGTTGCGCAGTGCGCACCGTCGATCGCTGAAAGGGGCGCGGCATGCAGTATTCATTCGATCAGCTTCTGGACATGCTGCTGTCCCTGCTGGAGGCTGCGCCCGCCTGTTCCTCGCGCGAACAGTCCTTCGAGCAGCTGCGTACGCTGTGGCTTCAGACCCACAGCTATTTCGCGGCCCCCGAGACCGAACTGCGCCGCATCGCCGGCCGCCGGCTGGTCGAACTCCACGGCTGGAGGGATCTGGACAAGGACCCCTGCCACCTGGACCACGACCCCGGCAACGGCAGCGCCCTGCGCATCTACCTGCACCGCGATGGCGGCATGGTGATACAGCGCCTGCAGGGCGATGGCCGGCAGATCCTGTTCTCGCGCCTGGGCGTGCAGTTGCAGCCTGCTAGCTGAGCCTGCGCCCGGCCTGCGGGGCCAGTTGCTCCGGGGAAGACACGGCCCGGCCCTTGTGCTCCAGCAGCCACAGCACGGCCAGCGCCGTGACCACCGCCAGCCCCGCCAGCAGCAGCAACAGATCGTGGAAGGCCGCGCCGTACACCTGCGCAAGCAAGCCGTCCTGCCCCGGCAGCGCCTGGGCGGCGCGCGCCAGATCGGCCTGGGCCAGCTGCCCGGCCATCTCGCGCCGCAGGCCTGCATCGGGCGACAGCCCGCCAAGCTTCCCCTCCACCAGCACCGCCAGCACGGCGCCCGCCACGGCCAGGGCCACGCCGTCCGCCGAGATGCGCACGGTGTTGAAGATGCCCGTGGCCATGCCCACGCGGTCTGGCGCCACGGTGCTCACGGCCAGCCCGTCCATCAGGCCCCAGGGCAGGCCAATGCCGGTGCCTATCAGCAGCAAGGGCAGCGCCAACGCCGGACCGGCGCCTTGCCCGAAGGCAGCCGCCAGCCACCACAGGCCCGCCGCGGCCAGCAGCAGACCGGCCGCCGACAGCCGGCCCGGGCTGATCCAGCGCGACAGCAGGCCCACCAGCAGGGCCGCCAGCAGCGGCACCACCAGCAAGGGCGCCGCCAGCCAGCCCATCATGCGGCCCGCCGCCAGCGGGCTCAGCCCCTCCACGCCAATGAAGCGCCCGGGCAGCATGACCACCAGAGAGATGAACAGAAACGCCGGTGACGCCGCCAGCAACTGCACGCCCAGAAAGCGCGGCTGCGAGAACAGCGACAGATCCAGCAACGGACGGGCCACGCGCCGCTGCACCGCCACGAAGACCACGAACAGCACGGCGGACAGCGCCAGCGGCCCCAGCACCTCGGCATGGAGCCAGCCGCGCTCGGGCACCATCAGCACGCCGTAGGTGAAGCCGCCCAGGGCCAGGGTGAACAGGGCTGCGCCCAACCAGTCGGGCCGGTCGGCAGACGCGGCTTCATCGCGCCGCGCGCTGGCCATCACCATGGGCAGGCCCAGCAGCGCCACCAGCCCCGTCCCATGGAACACCCAGCGCCAGCCCAGGCTGTCCACCATCAGGCCCGACACCCAGGGGCCGAAGGCCAGGCCCAGGCCAAAGGTCGTGCCCAGCAGGCTGAAGGCCCGCATGCGCGCCGCGCCCTCGAACAGCGGCGCCAGCGAGGACATGGCCGCCGCAAAGGCGACCGCCCCGCCCAGCCCCTGCAGCAGGCGCAGCCCATCGGCCCAGCGCAGATCGGTTGCCAGGCCCACGCCAAAGCTCAGCAGGCCAAACCAGGCCAGCCCCAGCAGCCACAGGCGGCGCCGGCCATGGATGTCGGTCAGGCTGCCGGCCACCATCATGGCGCTGCCGTAGCTCAGGATGTAGGCATTCATGATCCAGCCCAGCTGGGAGGGCGTGCCGCCCAGCTCGGCATGGATGGAAGGCAGGGCCACGGCCGGGCCCGTGAAGCTCAGGGGAATCAGCAGCCCCGTCAGGCAGACGGCCAGCAGTTGCAGCCATTTGAGGGGGTTGCCGCGAGAGAGGGAAGACATGGTTTGTGCGCCATTTCATGAAACGACCGCCAGCGTAGGCCCTCCTTCATCTGAGACAATCCATCTTCATTTCCGAACACTTGAGACACCCGAGTCTCAAATCATCTTCTTCACACACCTCTTCACACAGCGCATGGAAATAGACAGCCTGGGCAGCATCGGCCTCTTTGTGCGCGTGGCCGAGCGGCTGGGCTTCTCTGCCGTGGCGCGCGAGCTGGGGCTGTCGCCCTCGGCCGTGGGCAAGGCCGTGGCGCGGCTGGAGGAGCGCCTGGGCGTGCGCCTGTTCAACCGCAGCACGCGCACGCTGGCACTGACGGCCGAGGGCGAACGCTTTCTGGAGCGCTGCCGGCGCATCCTCTGCGAGGTCGAGGCCGCCCAGCAGGAACTGCGCCATGCGGGCGAGCGACCGCACGGCCGGCTCAAGGTCAGCCTGCCACGCCACTGCGGTTTGTTCGAGCAGGCGCTCTCGGACTTCCTGCTGGAGTACCCCGAGGTCGAACTGGACCTGAACTTCTCGGACCATCTGGTCGATGTGATCGGCGACGGCTTTGACGTGGCCATACGCGCCGCGCCGCTGCAGGACTCGGGCCTCAAGCACCGGCGGCTGGGCGGCTTCCGGCGCGTGCTGGTGGGCTCGCCCGCCTATTTCCAGCGCCATGGCAGGCCGACGCAACCTGCCGACCTGGCCCGCCACCAATGCCTGCACTACCGCTATCCTGCCACTGGCCGGCTGGAGCGCTGGCCCTTGGGAAATGACGACGACACCGCCCCGCCCGCGCTGCCCTCCAGCGTGGTTTGCAACAGCGTGGAGATGCGCATCTTCCTGGCGCTGCGCGGCCAGGGCATTGCCTGCCTGCCGGACTTCACCGTGGCCCGCCAGCTGGAGCAGGGCCTGCTGCAGACCGTGCTCGACCCGTTCACCGCCAACGCCCAGGGCACGGTCTGGATGGTCTGGCCCCCGGGCCGCGACCTCTCGCCCAAGGTCAGGGCCTTTCTCGAATTCATGGCGCACAGGCTGTTTGCCTGAACCGGGTCAGCGCATCCGCTCAGCCCCGCAGTTGCGAGACGGCCCAGGCCGCGATGAACAGGCCCAGGCCGAACACCGTGTGCGCCATCAGGCTGCGCAGCCGCGCCACGGCGGGCTTGGGTGTCTTGCGGGCAAACAGCCCCGCCCCCATGCACGGCTGCAGCGCCAGGAAGGGTGCGGCCACGGTGAACACGCCCCAGGCCAGGGCCGGCCACAGCGTGGGCGCCCGGGCCCAGCCCTCACCCGCCAGGGCCAGCAGGGCCGCCGCAAAGGCCACGCCGATCGCATAGTGCGCCACCCAGCCCAGGGCCTTCTCACCCGCCACCGGCGCGGACCGGCCGATACCGGCATGCACCAGACGGCCGCGCGGCAGATGGCCCAGCCAGCGGCCCACCATGGCGTAGTCCAGCGAAGGCACGCCCCACAGACGCTGCAGCAGCAGCGCCCACACATCCATCACCAAGGTCGCGCCTGCGCCCGTCAGCACGGCGCGCAGCAGGAATTCCGGCACATCCAGCATGTCTTTTCACTCTCTTGCAGGTTTGCAGCGGCCTTCTTGGATGCCACCGCATGCACAATGAACAATACATTCAATTAATTGATTGAATGTTTGCGCAATGCTAGGCTATCCCCCATGAATCCGTCAAGCAGCCCTGTACCGATCGAGGCCTTCCCCGACCTGGCCGACCTGGCGCGCACCCTGGGCCATGCCCACCGCCTCACCTTGCTGAGCCATGCGGCCGAAGGCGAGCAGCCCGTGGAGCGCCTGGCCGAGCTGTGCGGGCTGTCCGTGGCCAACACCTCCCAGCACCTGCAGCACCTCAAGCGCGCGGGCATGGTGCTCACACGGCGCGAGGGCAAGCATGTGCTGTACCGGCTGGGCGACGGGCCCATCACCGGCATCATCGATGCGCTGCACGACTATCTGCAATTCCGCCACGCCGAGATCCGCGCCGTGGTCTCCGACAGCCTGCGCCAGCGTGACCGTCTGGAAGCCGTTGCGCTGGACGAGCTGCTGCAGCGCATGCAGATGGACGACACCATCGTGCTGGACGTGCGCCCGCCAGCGGAATTCGCCCAGGGCCACCTGCCCGGGGCAGTCAACATTCCCCTGGAAGCGCTGGAAGGCGAGCTGGGCGCGCTGCCGCCCGACAAGGACATCGTGGCCTATTGCGGTGGCCAGTACTGCGTGCTCTCGGCCAATGCCGTCACGGCGCTGCGCGCCAGCGGCCGGGAGGCGCGGCGCTTCGAGGCAGGCTTCACCGGCTGGCAACAGGCCGGCCTGCGCGTGGAGGCCGGCGCCTAGCGCAACAGCCTCGCCAGCCCCTGCTCGAACCGGCCATGCAAGGCCTGTGCGCCCTCGCCCGACAAGGCCAGCGCCAGCGCATGTCCATGCGTGTAGTCGATCAGCAGGTCCAGCAGCACGGCAGCATCGCCCTCGTTTTCGCCGGGCTCGCACTGCTGCACCTCGCCGCGCAGCCGCTGCGTGAAGGCGGCCAGCGACGCGGTGAACAGGGCCGGATCGCCCAGAATGCAGACCGTCAGCGCCGGATGGCGGCGAACGCGCTCCATGTAGCCCACCAGCAGCGCCTGCACGCGCTGCACGGGTGCAAGCCCGGGCGAAGGTTCGGCCAGCGGCTGGCCATGCACGCGCTCCACCAGGCTGCGCATCAGTTCCTGCTGGTCGCCCACATGGTGGATCACCGACATGGGCGTAATGCCCAGCTGCCGCGCCAGCGGCCGCAGGCCAAAGCCCTGCGCGCCCACGGCCTCCAGCAAGGCCAGCCCGGCGTCCAGCACCTGATCGCGGCTGAGCGAGCGCCCGGCCGAGGGGCGCCCGCGCCGTGCGGCCTGTGCAGCCGATACAGCCGGTACAGCCGATACAGCCGGCTCACTCATCGCCGCCACCGTTGCGCGCCATGACCCGGCCGCCCGCCTCCACCCGGTAGCGCGTGCTCACCATGCCGCTGGGATAGGCCTGGGAGGCCAGGCAGGCCAGGCGCAGATCGCAGCCGATATCGCCAAACAGCGGCCGCCCCGCGCCAATCAGCACGGGTACGCGGGTGATGGTCATCTCGCCCACCTCACCCGCCGCCAGGAAGGCGCGGATCACGGCGCCGCCGTCGATATAGGCGCTGCCCCAGCCCTCGGCCCGCAGCTCGGCCACCAGTTGGGCAGGCTGGGCGGACGTGATGCGCAACTTGCCGCGCAGGTGGGCAGGCACATCGCCCGCGCCCAGCGTGCGGCTCATCACCACCACGGGCTTGTCGAACGGCCAGGACTCGAAGCCGAGCACGCTTTCATAGGTTGAGCGGCCCATGACGATGCCGTCCACCGTCCTCATGAAGGCCGCGTAGCCGTAGTCCTCGCCCCCATCGCCCCCATCGCCGCCAACAGGCAGCCAGTCCAGCGAACCATCGGGCCGGGCGATGAAGCCATCGACCGAAGTGGCGATGAAGACCTTGCCGAATGCATTGCTGAGGGCTTTTGCGGGTGCCATGGCGATCTCTCCATCCAATTAAACATACACCGTATGATAAATAATCCGCAGCCCCTTGCCAACCATTCCCACGCTCAGGCGCCGCGCGAAGCAGACCACTGCACCGCCAGCACGCTGGCCAGCACCACCAGCAGGCCCAGGAAGGACAGGCCCGTCATGGACTGCGACAGCAGCGCCCAGCCCAGGACCACGGCGGTGAGCGGGCTCAGCAGGCCCAATGACGACACGGCCACCGAAGGCAGGCGCCCGATGCCGCGAAACCACAGCACATAGGCCAGCAGCGCGCCGGCAAGACACAGGTAGGCATAGGCGCCCAGCTCGGTTGCGGTCAGCGCAGGCAGCGGCGCATCCACCCACCAGGCCAGCGGCAGCAGCATCAGCCCGCCAAACAGCAGTTGCCAGCCCGTCAGCGCCAGCACCGGCAAGTCCACGCGCCAGCGCCGCGTGAGCCAGGTGCCGGCCGCCATGCACACCGCACCCGCCAACGCCGCCGCCATGCCCACAGGCTCGAACACCGTCTGCGGCGACAGCAGCAGCACTGCCATGCCCCCGATGCCGGCCACGGCGGCCCACAGCGTCAGCCGCGCGGGGACCCGCCCGTCCACGCCCCAGGCCAGCGCCATCACCAGCAGCGGCTGCACGGCACCCAGCACGGCCGCCAGCCCGCCCGGCAGCCGGTAGGCCGCCACAAACAACAGCGCCTGGAACACGCCGATGTTCAGCCCGCCCAGCACCAGCAGCCGCCACCAGCCCGAGCCCACGGGCAGCCGCCGCGTGAACAGCACCAGCAGCAGCCCGGCCGGCAGCACGCGGATCAGCGCAGCCGTGAACGGACGGTCTGGCGGCAGCAGTTCGGAAGTGACGATGTAGGTGGAGCCCCAGATGGCGGGCGCCAGCGCGGTCAGCAGGATGTCACGCCAGGACATGGCGGGGCTGGCCGAGGGGGAGGCGGAAGAGGATGGCGAGGAGGACATGGCATTTATCTTCAATTCAAGACAAATCCATTATGCACGACTTATCTTAAAATCAAGACAAATGCCGAAACCCACCCTCCCCCGCCTTCCCGACCGGGTAGACACCATCCTCGAACAATGGGCGCGCGAACGCCCCGACCTGGACGCCAGCCCCATGGGCCCCATAGGCCGTATCAAGCGCTGCGCCGCCCTGCTGGAGCAGCGGTTGGAAGAGTGCTTTGCCCGCTTCGGCATGACCATGTGGGAATTCGACGTGCTGGCCACGCTGCGCCGCTCGGGCGCGCCGTTCTGCCTCACGCCCACGGCCCTGTTTTCCGCGCTCATGGTCACCTCGGGCACCATGACCCACCGCATGAAAAGTCTGGAGACGCGCGGCCTGGTGCAGCGCCTGCCCAACCCGCAGGACGCGCGCAGCATGCTGGTGCAGCTCACCGCCCAGGGGCTGGAGCTGATAGACCGCGCTGTGGAAGCACATCTGGACAACGAGCGCGCCATGCTGGCGCCCATGCCCGTCGCCGAACTGGCCGCGCTGGACCAGCAGCTGTCCCTGCTGCTGCGGGTGCTGGAGGGCGGGCTGGGGGATGGTGCCAGCCCTGCCCCTTGAACTGGCGCCCGGCGCAAGGGCCTTGCCCTGTGCCCTCCCCCTATCGCACCCCTATCGCAGCCCTATCGCAGCCCTATCGCAGCCCTTCCGCCTGCAGCGACTTGCGCACGGCAGGCCGCTCCCGCATCCGCGCGTACCATCCTGCAAGATGCTCCAGGCCATCAAAGCGAATGCTCGTCTTGTAGACCGACTCCAGCCACGGCGCCTGCCCCCACTGCGTGAGCGCGTACAGGTAGGCATCGGCCACGGTGAAGCCATCGCCCATCAGGTAGCACTTGCCGGCCAGTTGCGCGTTCACCCAGGCATACCGCTGCTCCAGCTTGGGCCTGGCCGTTTCCACGCCGTACTTTCCCGCCGCCACCGCATACAGCAGCGGGATGAAGCCTTTGTGGATCTCCGAATTCAGAAAGGCCAGCCACTCCAGCAGCCGATAGCGCTCCAGGCTGCCCTGGGCCGGCGCCAGAAGCGATGCAGGCCGCAGGTCCGCCAGGTACTGCAGGACGGCGGGCCCTTCCCGCAGCAGGCTGCCATCGTCCAACTCCACCAGGGGGACATAGCCGAACGGGCTGAGCGCACGAAAGTCCCTGCCGTCTTCCGTCTGGTGGGTCTTGTGGTCCACCCGGACCAGTTGGAAATCAAGCCCCAGCTCGTTCAGGACAATGTGCGGCGCCAGCGAACAGGCGCCCGGCAGGTAATACAGCTTCATGGAATTTCTCTGGTGATGGAACAAGGGGCCTGCGCGTTCAGGCACAGCCCCTCGCAAATGCTATGCACCAGGGATAAATCTGGAAGAAGGCAATAAAACTGCCCATAGGTTAAAAAAATATACCTGCCGCCTGCCTATGATGGATGTGCTATGAAATCCAACATCTCAGGCTGCTCCGTGGAAGAAGCCATGCGGCTGCTGGGCGGCCGCTGGAGGCTGCTCATCGCCTCCTACCTCATCGACGGCCCCCGGCGCTTCAACGACCTGCGCCGCGACATGCCCGGCATCTCCCAACGCTCCCTCACCCTGGATCTTCGCGCGCTGGAGGAAGCGGGCCTGGTCAAGCGCACGGTCTACCCCACCGCGCCGATCAAGGTGGAATACGAATTGACCCAGGATGGGGAGCGGCTCAAGCCGGTGGTGGGGGTGATGAAGGAGTTTGGGTTGTGGGTGAAGGGGAAGGCGCCGGCCTGACGAGAACTGCGCCGGCTGGTTGTCTCCATCCGCCCCCTGCTGACAGGCAGGCCCCCTCGCCGCATGAACGGTGATTTCCAGAACAACGACCATGACGAACAAGCCTTCCGAGCAGGCATCCCGCGCCGAGTACGCGCGACGGATCAATCGCGTGCTCAACTACATCGATGCCCACCTGGATCAGCCTCTGGACGGCGCACATCTGGCCGACATCGCCAATTTCTCGCGCTTTCACTTTCACCGAATTTTCGCGGCCTGGATGGGAGAAACGCTGGGCAGCTATGCGCAGCGTCGACGGCTTGAGAAGGCGGCTTTCCGGCTGTCCTGCGGCAGCAAGGAAACCGTGCTTGAAACCGCCTTGGCCACCGGCTTCCAATCGGGCGAAGCATTTGCGCGCGCCTTCAAGCTCAAGTTTGGCTGCACGCCATCGGCCTGGCGCTCCACGACGCTTGAGCGGCTGAAAGCACAGGCGGCTGCGATCGGGCAGCAGCCAGGCGGCCAGGAGAGCAATCCTGATCAGGTCTTCGGCAATCTCCATCAGGAAGACCTGCGCGCGTTCGGCGAACCTCAGGGCTCTTGTCACCTGAAGGAAAAAATCACCATGGACGTACGCATCATTGATCTACCCAAAGCACATGTCGCCTATCAACGCTTGATCGGTCCCTATGGGCCAGCCATAGGCGAATTCTGGCGAGGCACCATTGCACCGTGGATGCACTCCAATGGCCTCAGCAATCAGACGTGCTACGGCATAGGCTATGACGACCCCTCTCTCACGCCCGCCAGCAAATGCCGCTATGACGCCTGCGTGGAAGTCCCCGCGCATTTTGTTGCCAGCGGCAAGGTGGATACCCAAGCCTTGCCGGGCGGCCGTTACGCCGTGGCAAGGTTCAAAGGAAAACCCGAGGGCTTGGCCAATGCCTGGATGTGGCTGACGCGCGAATGGATGCCGTCCAGCGGAATGCAATGTGACGACCGGCCTTGCTTTGAGATGTTTTCTGCGGTCACCGCAATGGATGCCGAGACCGGGGAGTTCTGCTGCGACATCTGCATTCCAGTTCGGGCGCTGTAAAGCGACTCAAGCCGGTGAAGGTTTGACGATGTGTTGGGTTGGCCGGTTGAATCCACTACCCCGCTGCAGCCGTTCGACCTTTGCCGTCAGGTGTCGGCTTCGCAGCGGTTGCCGTCGGCCAACCGGAGCAGTCATGCGGCAGCTATATGCGAACCCCGGACAGGCAGAGATGTTGCCAAAAAGCGTAGACAGTGCGTTGAAACTGGAAGTGGAACTGGACGCGCGTCGTCAATATTGCTGCGGAATACCTTCGGGAGATGTTTTTTGTATTAGAAATGCGGTCGGCACTGCTCTACCTGAAGCTAATCAAAGAAAGCTGCCCAGTACAACCGAGCGTGGCGATCGATTCAGAGACCTGGTGTGTGCTCTGATCGGCATGGCCCAGGCCGACGATGTGGTGTGCGCCACCACTCACATGCTGGCCGCCTGCCTGCGCCCCAGCCAGCGCACGCTGGCCGAAGCGCGCTCGCAGGTCGAGGCCGTCACGCTCGAACGCATCCAACGCCACATCGCCAGCCAACTGGGCGCGCCGCTCACGCCCGACGCGCTCTGCCGCGCCTTCGGCATCTCGCACCACCGGCTCTACCAGCTCTTCGCGCCGCTGGGCGGGGTGGCCCGCTACGTGCAGCAGCGCCGGCTGCACCGTGCCTTCCAGTGTCTGGCCAACCCCGCATACCTCCGTTTACGGGTAGCCGAAGTAGCCGCTCGCCTGGGCTTTGCCAGCGAAGCGCACTTCAGCCGCGCCTTCCGCACCGCCTTCGGCCACACTCCCAGCGACGTGCGCGCCATGGCCTAGGCGGCGCACGCCGCCGGCAGGGCGCCGCTGGCGCAGTCCACGGCCGCATCGGTGGAATATGCGGATTGGCTCTTGAGCCTGCACGTCTGAATCTGCAAAAGCAACCGCCTGACTCGGCGCCATAGTGTTCCAGAACGCGTGCCATGAAACGCATGGCCGTGGTATGACGGCATGGTGGCCGACCTGAATGGCGCCATTTGGTTTCGATGCCAACTCGCAGCCCGATTCGCGCCTTTTTGTTTCCTGCGTGCTGGACGTGCAAAGCGCGCTGACCGACCAGCATGGCACCCGGCGGGCCATGCCGCTGGTGCCGGCGCCGCATCTGGCGGAACCGCCTGCCGCGCGGTTCCTAAAAACGTCCGCAGACTCGCTGGCCCATCGCCGCACTGAAATCATGGGCGTGATGGGCGCCTTTCTGAACGGCCTCTAACACGCCCAGTCAAGCGCCGGGCACACGGACAGTCAAGCCGCCGGGGCGCGGCTGCAACAAGATAGCCGCAGCACACACCCACCCGCGCCGGATGCTTCCAAAAGATAGCTGCCAGCGCTTGCAGAGCAAGCGCTGGCAGCGGTTTTAATGCCCAGTGCCGGTGGGTGGACCGCAGTTTCACCCACATGCCCATGACGCCCTTTGCACTTCGGATGGCCGCCCTGCTGCTGGCGGCTTCTGCCGCGCCTGCCTGCGCAGATGTTCTGTTTGACAACATCGACGCCACCAGCCTGAGTCAGACATGGGGCGAGGCGTACCCGCCGTACTATACGGATCGCCGGTTCGCCAACCGCATCACCATCGGCACCAAACCCTTGCGTATCGAGACCGTGGAGATGGTCGTGGAGACGTTCAACGGCTTTGAAGTGCAGGTGTGCGAAACCACCGCCGACAGCAAGACGCCGTACACCGGCGCTTGCGCCGACTTCACGCCCGACGCGGCCACCTCCGGCAGGCGCACGTTTTCCGGGAGCCGCACCATGGGCTGGGGCAACGCCGCATGGGTGGTGATGCGCAGCCGCTCCGCGAGACCCCTGAGCAGCACCGTCTTCGTGCAAAGCCACAGCGATTTCACCGGGCTGAGCTGGACCACTAACGATGGTGCCACTTGGAATGCCTCCCGCAGCATCACCTTTGGCATGCGCGTGGAAGGCACACCGCAAGTCGTGCAAGGCACCTGCGGCAGCGCCAACGGCAACGCCGCCATCCAATACGCGCCCAGCGGCACCAATGCGTGCAACCCAGGCGCGCTGGATGGCATGGCGACTGCTTGGAACCGTTTCACATGGCAATGTCTGGGCCAAGCGGGCGGCGGCACTTCGCCGCAGTGCAGCGCACCGCGCGGGTACAACGTCTATACCGAGGCCAGCGGCGGCGGATCCATCGAGTCGGGCCATTTGGTGGCCGCCGGACAGACGGCAGCGTTCCGCCTGAGCATCCCGCCGGGCTACACGGCGTCGGCCAGCGGGTGTGGCGGCGCGCTGGTGGGCGACGAGTTCACCACGGCGGCCATTAGCAACACCTGCCTTATCACCGCCACCTTCACGCCCATCACCTACCCCATCGCCACCAACGCCACGCACGGCACGGTCACCTGCACGCCCAACCCCGTACCCCACGGCCAGGATGCCCACTGCACCGCCACACCGGATACGGGCTACCAATTCACCAGCTGGTCCGGCAGTTGCAGCGGAAACGGCGCCTGCGCGCTTGCCAACGTGACCGGGCTGCGCAGCGTCGGCGCGCAGTTCACCCTGGCGCCTGTCGATGGCACCTACGGCGCGGCGGCCAGCGTCCCCGCCGCTACTGCGCCCAGCGCGAACCTCTGCGCCACGGGCACCGCCAGCGGCGTGCAGTCCACCAACGGCCAATACGCCTGGGAATGCGCGGGCGCGCACGGCGGCGTGGCGCGATAGCAAATCGCAACCCGATCCGATGCATACATGAAAGGCACGACTGCCATGACCTGTGTCCTCTCCCCGCTGGCCGCACTGGTGCTGGCCCTGTCGTGCGCGCTGGCCTGGATGCCGGCGTATGCGTACATGCTGTATGACGACCTCCGCTACGAGGCGGGGCAGTCCCTGGAAAACAACGAGTGGCGGGGCAATCGCTTTTTCCTCAACGAGAACTTCCGCGTGAAGAAAGTAACGCTCAATGTCGCCATGTCCCACGGCTATCCGCAGTTGCTGATGCGCGTGTGCCAGGGCGAGCAGGACGCGCCCGGCACGCATTGCGCCAACTTCACTCCGGACTACCCCGGCGCGGGCTACCCCATCTTCACCGGGCGGCTCGACGCCCAGGCAAATTCCTATCTGTGGGTGATGGTGGGCGTGGCGCCCGGCGCCCAGGGCTACAACGTGATTGCCGACAACCGCCAGTACGCCAACGGCATTCGCAGCTCGGACGGCGGCGCCACTTGGAGCACAGGGCACACCAACATCGGCATGCGCGTGGAGGTCGAGGTGGCCTACCCTCCCGCGGGCGGCGCACTGCAACCTCCCACCGGGCCCACGGCCGGGGGCACGCAGGTGGTCATCACCGGGCGCAATCTGTATTACATCGACGCGGTGCAATTCGGTGGCGTGACGGCCTCTTTTACCCGACGGAACAACGCGCAACTGATCGCCACAGCCCCACCGGGCATGGGCAGCGTGCCCGTCACGGCACAGGGCACCTACGGCGCCATCGATGCGGGCAGCTACACCTACGCCGACCACCCCGCCTTCGCCCTCAGCGGCATCGACCCGGGCATCGGTCCGGCCGACGGAGGCACTACCGTGGTGTTGACGGGCAACCACTTCCACGGTGTGGCAGGAGTGAGCGTGCGCGGCAATCCCGCCGCGTTCACGCCAGACCCGCAGGATGGCACCCGCCTGCAAGTGCAACTGCCCGGCACGCGAGCGGGCAGTGCCATGGTGACGGTGGAGACCGCCTACGGCACGGACTCCGTACCCTATCTCTTCCAGGAAGCGCCCACCGTGGCTGGCGTTCAACCTGCCTACGGGCTGGGCGGCACACCGGTGCGCATCAGCGGCAGCGATCTTGCCAACGTGAAGGCCGTGCACTTCGGCAGCCAGCCCGCAGCCAGCTTCGCCATGGTGTCCGACCCGCTCGCGGGCACTCCGATCATCCAGGCCACGGCGCCGCCCTCGCCCTTCGCGGTCGGAGAGCAGGGCATCGTCCCTATCACCGTCGAGACGGCCGGTGGCACCACCACCATGGCCGACGCCTTCGAATACCTGGGCGCGCCGCAGGTGCTGCGCGCGGCCCCGGGCTTCATGCCCCTGAGCGGCGGGTCCGTTACCCTCAGCGGCCAGCACCTGAAGACCGCCACGCAGGTGTGGTTCGGCACGGCGCCTGCCATTGCCTTTCAGGCAGCGAGCGATGACGAAATCACCGCTGTCGCACCCGCCCTCCCGCCAGGCGGCGTGGCCGTGCAGGTCACCACGCAGGCGGGCGACGCCACACTGAACAACGCCCTGCGCTACGTGGGCGCTCCGACTCTGGGCGCAATCAGCCCCGCCCAGGCGCTGGCCACGGGCGGCACGCAGGTCAGCCTGACTGGCACCGGCCTGGCGAGCGCCACCGCCGTCACCTTCGGCGGTGTGCCTGCAACGGCCTTGACGGTGGAGAGCGACACGCGCATCACCGCCACCGCGCCTGCCCACGCCGCAGGCCCCGTGGCCGTGGCCGTCACGACCGCGGGCGGCACAGTGACGCGCTCGGACCTGCTCGCCTACGTGGCACGCACCGACGGCGCCTGTGGCAGCGCACAAGGCCAGCCACGCATCGCCACGCCCACAGCCGGCCTGTGCAGCGCGGGCCAGGCGAGCAGCGTGGACGCAGCAAACGGCGCCTGGGCCTGGTCTTGCGCAGGCACGCATGGCGGCAACACCAGCCAGTGCAGCGCCCCCTGGGCCGATGCGGGTTCAGGCCAGGCCGCCGTGCAAGTCCCCGGCTGGCGGATCGACCGCGCCGCATTCACCCCCGGCCTGCCTGCGCCGCTGCCCGAGGGTGCGCGCACAGACTTCACGCCGCTTGCGCTCACCCTCACGGGCAGCACGCCCAGCGCCCGCGTGACGGTGAACTACACGCAGCCCGTACCGCCCGGCGCCGTCTACCTCAAATACGGCCCCAGCCCCGAAGGCCTGGGCTGCAGCGGCACCGCCGCCTGCGCGCAGCCGCACTGGTATGCGCTGCCCGGCGCACAGTTCGCGCCCGACGGCCTGGGCGTGACCTTCAGCCTCACCGACGGCGGCGCAGGCGACAGCGACGCCGTGCCCGGCCAGATCACCGACCCCGGCCTGCCCGTGCTGCTGGCCGCCGCGCCCGCCGACGGCGCGCACGCCATTCCCACGCTGTCGGCCTGGGCGCTGGCGCTGCTGGTGGCGGCGCTGACGCTGCTGGCAGCGCGCAGAAAGCATTTTTTTCGATAGCAGAAAGTGCTTGCACAACAAGCGCCAGAGGACGATTTCATGCATGAATTCAACAGATCCTTGCGCGCCGCGCTGGCCGCGCTGCTGCTGGCGGGCGCGGCGGCCGCTCAGGCAGCGGCATTCACCGTGGGCGCGGGCGGCGGGGCGTACCACGGCACCATCGATCTCGCCTGTGGCGACTTGGAAGTCAACGGCCCGCTGAGTGCGGCGGGCGCCACTTTCACCGGCGTGGGCATGGTGCGCATCGGTGCGGCGGGCTCCATCGCCGCTGCGGGCGCGCGCATCGAACTGGGCGCGGGTTGGCACAACGCGGCCGGCCCGGGTGGCTTCACCGGCGCAGCCAGCACTGTGGCCGTGGTGGGGCGCTGCAGCAGCGGCGGGGCCACCGACATCACGGGCAACACCACCTTCAGCCACCTGAGTGCCGCGCAAGCCGGGCAGGTGCTGCGCTTCGCAGCGGGCAGCGAGCAACAGGTGGGTGGCACGCTCACCTTGGGCGATGTGGCGCCGCAGGGCCAGGGCGGCACGGCATTTCTCACCCTGCTGCCCGGCGGCGCGCAGCAGATCGGCGCCGTGACCGTGGCGGGCGTCGATGCCTCGCGCGGCCAGTGGCTGGCACCCACCGGCCAGAACGGGCCGGGGGGCAGCAGCGCGCCAGGCTGGTTCGCGCGCCCGCCCACCCTGGGTGCCGTGGCGGTGCCTTCGCTCGGCGAATGGAGCGTACTGCTGCTGTCCACATTGGCTGGCCTGCTGGGTTGGCGCCGGTTGCGGGCGCCACGCGGCACCACTACACCGACCGCTAGATAGCCACAGGGCCTCCGCGCTTTTTTTGCTGATCCATCCATGTCAACCATGAAATCCCATCTCCTTTTCACCGCCGCCCTGATGGCGGCCAGCGCCGCCTGCGCGCAAGTCACCCTGTCGGGGTCTGGTGGCGTGCTCATCCAGTCGCCCACCACCGGACAGACCATCTCCAACTTCGGCAATGACGGCAAGGTCTCTCTGCCCCAACTCGGCGGAGCGGGCTTTGTGCGTGCGGATGCCCAAGGGGTTTTGTCAGTGGACGCGGCAGGGCCGGTCGGCCCCGCAGGATCACAGGGGTTGCAAGGCCCCAAGGGTGACGCTGGCCCCAAGGGTGACGCCGGACCCAAGGGTGACGCCGGACCCAAGGGTGACGCTGGGCCCAAGGGTGACGCCGGACCCAAGGGTGACGTTGGGCCCAAGGGTGACGCTGGGCCCGCCGGGCCTGCGGGCACCGTGGCGGGTGTGGCTGACCTCCGTCACGGCTGCTTTTCGGTGACAAACCCGCTTGGAAACCCCCTAGCAATCGCCACTAAGACCAGCGGAAATGGCTATTTCGTGAACGCGGCCTCCGACCCCTACGACATCCAAAAAAGGGTGTACTTCGTCATGTTCGACACGCCTCCAGGCGGCTTCGACTCCACCGTGCTGCTGGATGCGCGCAACAGCACGACGGGCCGCGGCATACCCATCAAGGTGCAGCGTGGCAGCCCCATCCATCTGACCCTGACCGTCAATGTGGACAACGAATTCACGGCGGGCCAGGCCCTCAGCGTCTGCTTCTCACTGTTCCGCTGACGCCCTGCGCCTTTCGCTGCCGGCACCTGCTTGCTCCATTTTTCATAGCCGACCGCGCTTGCTCAGCAAGCGCTTGCAACCGTTTTCCCTCAACGTCCAGGAATCATAATGATCTTGCCCTCCCTCTTGCCTCGCACTTTCACACCGTGGTTATGGGCCGCTGCCGCTGCCGCTGCCACTTGCCCGCACACGGCCTGGGCGCAGGTACAGCCGCCAGTGGGCGCCATGACGTACGCAGCCGCCCTGGCCGGCGCGGCGCAGCCGGTGCCCACGCTGGCGCAGTGGGGTGTGGTGGTGTTGTCGCTGCTGATGGCGCCCCTGGCCTGGCGAGCGGCACGCGGGCGCTTGGCCAGCCTGGTGCTGGCAGCGAGCCCTGGGGTGCTGGCCGCAGCCTTGCTGGTGGCCGTATCCTGGAGCGGGAAGGCCGAAGCGCAAGGGGCCGTTGCTGTGCTGCTCGACAGCCCCGCTGGCGGCACTGCCGACATCCCCTACGACGCGGCGTTGGATACGCCGCACAGCGACTTCATGAGCCCGTACGTAGTTCGCAACACGACAGGCCAGGCGCTGCGCGTGACCGGCATCACCCTCACGTCTGGGCACGCCCAACGCAGCACCATGAGCAACCCGCCCTGCGCGGTGGGTGGGATGCTGGCACCCGGCGCGGTCTGCCATCTGATGGTGAGCAAGCCGCGCTGAGCACGGGGATGTGTGCGGCGGCCCTGGGCTCGCCGGCACGCAACCCCTTGCGAAGAGCCAAAGACTGGCTGCACACGCTCTGGAGTGGGGGCATCACGCGCCGCCTGCACCTGACTCACGCATCAAGATCGCCGCGTCCTCTAAGCCGAAGCGAAGTCGTGGGAAGTTGCCGTTGGAGCGGGCAAAGTTGAAGACTTGGAAGTAGGCGCCCAGAAAGCGGTGCTCATCACCACAGTAGCTTGTGTAACTGTGCAACTCGGCGTAGTCGAGAGCTATGCATGGGAAGTTGATGTCATCGAACAGTGAAAAAAGCTCATGGCTGTACTCGGTATAGGTACCGAGAAACTTTCCAGGACAACGGCCAGAGAGAGTATGTGGCTCTTGCCGAGGTCGATTGAAATTTCCTGACAGGTTGAGTCGGTGATGACTACGATGTCGGCAATCTCTTCCATGTCATAGAAGCGTTTCGGTGCGTGATAAATCTGGTCGGATCTGAACACTCTGTGGATGAGGTTAATGATGTCCATTTCCTGGTAGCGGCCTGCATCCTCCCTTTCCAAGGAGGTGAATCCAAATCCCTTGCTGCCATGGAAGGTGTACTGATCGTAGCGGAGGTCCAGGACCATCAGGTCTTCAGGGATGAGCGATTCCGTGAAATGGACTTTAATCGCATCCGCATCATCTTGCGCACTTCCCAGGCCAATCCAGGCGGCTGCTTGTTCATAGGCGAGATGGAAGCTCTTCTGGTCTAATTCGGGTAGGCAACATGCTCCAGGCGGACTTTGGAGGGTTAGTGGCGCGTCGATTTCTGCACAGTAGCCTAGGAGCTCCCGGTTTTGCTCATCGAAGATATGGACCAGAATCTCGCGTTTCGACAATGCGTGGAGTAGGTCTGGCGTTTCGTCACTGGGGTCCAGCAACCGCCAGCAGGTAAGCGGGAATCGGCATCATCGAAGAAGGCGCATAGCAGCCCAACGGAGGCACTGCCGGAGACCCATGGATAGCATCATGGGGTTATTATGAACTCTGGAGGATTTGATATTCTGGGGATTGTCAATGCCAGTTTCAAGGTGTTGAGCTGACCTACAAGCATTATTCACTGCAATGACTGCTTTAGGTGGCAGCAATCATTGACCTTGTTGAGTTGACCGACTGCAATCAGCCTGAAGCCGTCGTTCAAACGTCTGCGGTGGCCTACTGCTGACGCACAGGCCTTGAACAACTGAACTGCGAAGAAACCAAAACAGGTGACGTTGCCCTCGCAATTCACTGCAAAGCCCCTCATTCAACACGTCCCTGCACCCTTCATCCAGCACGCCTACGTAACCGCTTTGGCAGTTCCCGCGCGCCCACACCTGCTACGATCCCCCGGTGCTCAACACACCCTCATAGGCGGAAGTCACTCCCGAAAGTCAGTTGCATTTCGCCCATACGCTTTGTCTTGCCCTGCAACCCAGGGCAAGTCTTGTTTATGGCCGGGCTGCCCGCCGCTGCATAAAGCCATCAAGGCGAAGACAGACGGGCAACCCCATGACCGTGTTGACATAGGAGGCCATACAAGGTCCTGGCCAGCATGGATGCATCGGCCAAAGACCGCAAACCCAAGCACAAGGCCAAGGCCAAGCATCCGCCCCAAAGCCTGATCCCTGGGCCTGCGCCCCAGGTCTTGCGCCGCATCCGCACCTGCGATGACCTGTCTTTCACGCGGCGCAATGCGAAGGGGGAGCGTATTCAGTGGTTTGTGCCGCCGCGCGTGAACAGCGGGCATGAGCACCACGGGATTGGAGAGATCTGGTTCAGCGAGGTGATGGAGCTGGCCCGCCACAACCCAGCATAGACAGGCAGGCCTGGCAGGAGGCGGCCGAGTGCCAGCGGCATTACTACGAGCGCCGCCGCCGTGACCTGATGGCGCGGCACGACTGACGCGGGCGTCAAATGCCACTCCTTTACCCCAGGAATGGCCAGCGGCTGGCAGGGCAGTGAACCGAGCAGTGACTCGGGCAGGGACAATGGCGCATATAGCGAGACTCCCATGAAATTGAACCTGCTCACCCTGCACGAAAGTGACCTGGCCACGCTGCCTGATGGTGTGTACATTCGCCGCCTGACCCACCCCATCACCGAGATGTTCATGGCCCTGCTGCCTGCGGTTGAGATCAATGGCAGCAGCAAGATTGCCGTGTTTCTTGGCCCCCAGGGCGAAGCGGAGGCGTTCGACAACGTTCTTGGAGTGACTGCGGTTTTTGTTGAGGATTTCGACTTTGCGCATTTTCTGGCGCAGGACCGCGCTGCCCAGAACCAGCAGTTGCTGGGGCTCCTGCGCCAGTGCCTGATGGACATCGCCCATCGCAAGGGACCGAACCTGCAAGCCGTGCAGGCCATCAACGCAGCAGCGGATGCGGTGGTGCAACGCCAATTCCAGCTGACGCTGCCCATCAAGAAGCTGGGCAAGCGCAGCAGAGACAGAAAGTCCCGGGTGGAAGTGTTCCGGCGCCTTGATTCCGAAGTGGGTGAAGCCTGGTATTGCGAAGTGACCAGGGCAGGCCAGAGCACCCCGCAAAAACTGTGGATGAGCGATGTGCCCGGCTTCATTGACCGCCGCGACTATTTCAAGACCGCCGAGATCAGCGGCAACAGCTACATCGCCAAGAGTCGCCTGGGCCGGGTGGTCTTCGAGACTCCGCTGGCGTAGCGCCCAACTGCCACCGCCAT
Source organism: Delftia sp. UME58 (assembly GCF_014170385.1). Taxonomy (NCBI): domain Bacteria; kingdom Pseudomonadati; phylum Pseudomonadota; class Betaproteobacteria; order Burkholderiales; family Comamonadaceae; genus Delftia; species Delftia sp. UME58. The sequence continues at coordinate 23,289 of NZ_LZZV01000049.1, read as the reverse complement.
CTCCTTTGCTGGAGCGCGCTCAGGGCAAATCGATCTTCAGCCCGCGCCCGGTCTGCACGGCCACGTAGTGCGCATCCTTCAGGGCCCGGGCCAGCTCTGGATCGGTCTCGTCGAACTCCTTGACCGCCATGCTGCCGATGGTGATCTGGTGCAGCCTGGAGCGATCCAGGCCCCGGTCCAGCAGCACCGCACGCACGTACTGCAGCTGTTGCGCCAGGTGTTGGAAGACATCGTGCCCTGGCAGGGCCAGGGCACGTTGGGCCACCAGCGCCAGGGCGCGATCGATGTATTCAAGGGGCGTCAATGGGATTCGACCGGTTCATGGAGTGGCTGCAGAGCATGCCAGAGCGCCGCGGACCCGAGAGGGCGGGCCGCTGGAGCCAGGGGCTCCAGGCTCCCCTGGCCTCACCCGGTGGCTCTCAGAAACTGTCCCAGTCGTCATCGGCCGTGGAGGCCATGGCGACGGGCTTGGCGGCGGCCGTTTTTGCTGGGGCTACCGGGGCCGCAGGCTTGGCCGCGGCAGCGCTGGGCGCCAGCGCCGGGGCACGGTGGATTGCGTCGCTAGTGGTTGGCGCGGCGCTCGCTGCGCGGGCCGCAGTCTGCAGCGGCGCACCGCTGCCGCCCGGCAGCCTGAAGACCGAGACCACGCGCACCAGTTGATCGGACTGGTGGCGCAGGCCTGCGGCGGCACCGGCCATTTCCTCGACCAGGGCGGCGTTCTTCTGCGTGGTCTGGTCGATGTGGGTGATGGCCTCGGCCACCTGGGCGACGCCGTTGTTCTGCTCGGCGCTGGCGTGGCTGATGTCCGATATCAGCTGGGTGACCTTGCGGATTTCTTCCATGGCCTGTTCCATGGTTTCCCCGGCAAACGCGGCCTCCTGGTTGCCGGTGTGGATTTCGGCCACGCTGTGGCTGATGAGCTGCTTGATTTCCTTGGCAGCCTCGGCGCTGCGGCCTGCCAGGGCGCGCACTTCCTCGGCCACCACGGCAAAGCCGCGGCCATGCTCGCCCGCGCGGGCCGCTTCCACGGCGGCGTTGAGGGCCAGGATGTTGGTCTGGAAGGCGATGGAGTCGATGACGCCGATGATGTCGGCGATCTTCTTGCTGCTGGCGTCTATGCCCTGCATGGTCTGCACGACCTTGCGCACGGCCTGGCCGCCTTCCGTGACGACGCGCTGGGCCTCGCGCGTGATGCGGTCGGCCGATTGCGCGTGGTCCGCGTTGTGGGCCACGGTGGAGCCCAGCTCCTCCATGGCGGCGGCGGTCTGCTCCAGCGCGCTGGCCTCGCTTTCGGTGCGGGCGGCCAGGTCCTGGTTGCCCTGGGCGATTTCCGCGCTGGCCAGGGCCACGCTGTGGGCCTGTTCGTTCACGCTGCCGACCACGCGCGTCAGGCCCGTGCTGGTGGTGTTCATGGCGTCCAGAAGGTGGCCGATTTCATCCTGGCGGTCGCTGGCGATGCGCACGGTCAGGTCGCCATCGGCAATGGCGTAGGCCATATGGCTGGCCTGCTTGAGGGGGCGCACGATCATGCGGCGGATGAGCCAGAACCATGCCGCCGACAGCAGCAGCACGGCGCCCAGGCCCATGAGGGCGAACTGCAGGATCAGGCTGCGGGTCTCGGACACGGCTTCGTCCACGTAGGCGCTGGTGGCAATGACCCAGTTCCAGGGTGCGTATTGGCTGAAGACGACCAGCTTGTCGCGGGCCTGGGTTTCGCCCGGATTGGTCCAGGGATAGGCCATGCTGCCCTGCTTGCGGTCCAGCATGTCGCGGATGAAGAAGCGGCCATCGCCGTCCTTGGAATCGCTCATGTTCTGGCCTTCCAGGGCGGGATGCACGATCAGTTGGCCGCGCTGGGGGCCGTCTTCGGCATTGAGCACGTAGTAGTAGCCGGTCTGGCCCACCTTGAGCGCGCGGATGGAGTCCTTGAAGTGCTCCAGCAGTTGCGAGAAGTCCTGGCCCACGAAGGCGATGCCCACGGTGGCGCCGGAAGCGTCCTTGAGCGGGCGGTATTGCGTCATGTACTGGCGGCCGAACAGGTGGGCCAGGCCCATGTAGCTGCGGCCGGCCTGGATGGCGGCATAGGCGGGGTGGGCGCGGTCCAGCCGGCTGCCCAGCACGGCCGCGCTCTGGTCGCCTTTCTCGTTTTTGAGCGTGGTGGCGATGCGCACGAAGTCGCCCTGCCCCTGGGCCGCAAACACCGTGGCCACGGCGCCGGTGCTGCGCGTGAAGGCCTGCAGGTGCGCATCGTTGCCGTTGAGCGGCTGGCCGTCCAGGCTCAGCACGGGTTCGCCGCTGCTGGTGTCCAGGCTGAGCGTTCCCTGCAGGCTGTGCGCCAGGCTGTCGGCCAGGAACTGGGTGCGCTGGCGCAGTTCCTTGTCGGTGGACTCGACGAAGTTGTGCAGCATCTGGACGCCCTGCTGCATCTCGTTGTGCATTTTTTTCTGCAGGGACTTGCTCACATCCCAGGCAATGCCCAGCACCAGCAGGGCCAGGATGGCGGCGACCCAGACAAAATTGGTGAGCGACAGCTTTGCGCCCAATCCTTGGCGGCGCCAGAAACGTTGACCGATGTGCATTGATGCATCTCCTGTGCGGCGTTGTGCGCCGCTGTTGTATGCGCACGCGCCAGGGAGTGCTGCGTGCCGAGCCATGCTGACCAAGGTCAAGCCGTGGCGGTTCAAGGGCCGAAGCGTATCGGCGCTGCCGCATGCGGGATTTGAGATGGGTCAAGTAGTAACCAAGTGTTGCAACACTGGCAAAAAATCAGGGGGCGGGAATAAGAATCGTCTTAGCCTGGATTGCGCAGGTTCTGGCAAGACTGGAAGCGGTACATCGATCCGTCTTATTTCCAGAAATGCAGCAGCAGAGAACATCCCATAAATTGTGCGATCCATGCTACGAATTGGTGAGCGATACATCCCTGTCCAAGCCCCACCCCGGACTGAGGTTCAGCTTTTACTCACTGGAGCAGGACGCCAATTTTGTGAACTATTGCTGCGTGCATTGCCAGGCGCCCCTGGCGATGAAGGCAAGCCGGCGCGGGGCACTCCTGGGGTTTCGCCTCATGCCGTCCACACCGCACTATCCCCTGGGAGAGGGGAGCGGTGAAGACGGCATGCAGGCGCAAATGCAGGCGTAGATGCAGGCGCAAAGACAAGCGCAAAGGCGTCACCGGCTTCTCCAGCCCGGTGGGCCGGTCAATCGAAAAGATGGTGTTCGGCGCAGAAGGCAGCCAGGTCCTGGTTGCTGTCCACGTTCAGCTTGCGCATGGCGGAGTTCTTCTGGAGGCTGACGGTCTTGACGCTGCGCCTCAGGCGTGCGGCGATCTCGGTGATGGACTCACCATTGGCGAAATGCCTGAGGACTTCGAACTCGCGCGGCGAGAGGCTGTTGGCACGTTCGCTCAGGAAAACGGACCGCTCCTGCCTGGGCGTGTCGGCCTGGAACGAGGGCGAATAGTAGCGGGTATCGAGGCGGACACACTGCAGCGCCGCCATGATCTGGGTGAGCGGATCTTCCTTGAGCAGCACACCGGCGACGCCGGCGTCATACAGGGCCGAGATGATCATGGGGTTGGAGACGGTCGTGAGCACCAGCACCTTGATGTCCGGAAAGTGGCGTATCAGATAGTTCACGTAGCGCAGCCCATCTCCATAGACATCATCGCCCGGCATGGAGTAGTCGGTCAGAACCACGTCCAGCGGGTTCGATCTGGCGTACTGCATCAAGGACGATGGCGTGCTGAATGTGGCCACGACCTGGAGATTGGGGTCCTGCTCCAGGAAGTCCTTGACGCCAAGCAGGACCACGGCGTGGTCGTCCACGACAGCAATGCGCAGTTTCAGTTTCATGGGATCGCAAGCAAAGGGTTAGGGCTGGGGCAATTGCACCATCATGGCGCGAAGGTCGGCCAGAAGGACTGACAGCGCGGCCTGCAGGACAGGCTCCCGGGTGCCGTTCAGGAGTTGGTCCTCCAGTGCCTGGGTGCGGGCGGCAAGCTCCAGCATCCTGGCCAGCAGCAAGGCGCCGCGCATGCGATGCAGTGCCTGTGCGGCCAGGTCGGTCCGGCGCTCATCCAGGCCACGGGCCAGCATTGCGATGTCATCGTTCATGCACTGCATGAAGACCGGCCGGTGCGTTTGCAGTACGTTGGGCTCCGACAGCGCCGCAGGCTGCGGGGTGTCCGCGACAGGAAAGCCAGCCTGGGCAGGCGCCGGACGGAGCCGCTTTTTCGGCGCGAACTTCTCCAGGGTGCGGACCAGCGTGCGCAACTGGATGGGCTTGACCAGCCAGGCATTCATGCCGGCATTCAGGCAGCGGTTTTCCTCGTCCAGCATGGCATTGGCGGTCACTCCGACGATGGGGCAGGCAACGCCCTCCGCACGCAGCCGCTCTGCCAGTTCGTAGCCGTTGAGGTAGGGCATGTTCACGTCCGTCAGCACCAGATCGTGCGGGCTGATGTCCCACAGCGCCAGCGCCTCCTCCCCATCGTCGGCGACCGTGACTTCGCAGCCCAGGCTCTCGAGCTGGCCGCGCAGCGTCACCTGGTTGACGGGATTGTCCTCGGCGACCAGCACGCGCAGCTCGAACAGGGGCAGGTCGGTGCCGGAGCCGGCCGAGCGCTGTGCGCCGCCGAGCACTTCAGCAATGCCCAAACCGATGCTCCGGACGTCGTGCCCGTCAATGCCTCGGTTGTCCGGCGAGGAAAGGTTCAGGTGTCGCCCCGTCCATCCGGGCGCGGGGCTGTCCGCCGGCAACAGGACATCCAGCAGCAGTTCATCCTTGTCCGTGGCAACCGGGGCGGCGCCCGCCGCGCGGGCCTGGCCAGCCCAGCGCTGCAGCCAGGCACAGATGTTGTCCGTCAGTTCCGGGTGGGGGGTACGCACCGCGACCCGGACACCGTTGAGCGCAGGTGCGTCCTCCTGCGCCTGCGGGACGGTCTCCAGCCCCAGCTCGAACCAGAACCGGCTGCCCAGGCCGGGCTCGCTCCAGACCTCGATGGAGCTGGACATCATCCGGGCCAGGCTCCAGCAGATGGACAGGCCCAGGCCCGCCCCACGGGCAGTGCGGTTGCTGTTCTTGACGAGATAAAAGGGCGTGAAAAGCTCGCCATGCAGGGATTTTTCTATGCCCACGCCCGTGTCGCTGACTTCGAACACCAGCCTGGCCTGGGAGGCCGTGCCCGGCACGCTGCGCAGGCGGACGATCACATGGCCGGCCTCGGTGAACTTGATGGCATTGCTGATGAGATTGCCCAGTATCTGGCGGATGCGCACCGCATCGCCCAGCACCGACACGGGCACCTGCGCGTCCACGCAGGAAAACACAAGCAGGCCGTTTTGCTGCGCCATGGCGGCATAGGAGCTGGTGCAGTTTTGCACCAGCTCCCGGGGATTGAACGGTGCCTTTTCCAGCTGCAACTGGCCCGCCTCGATCTTGCTGGTGTCCAGGATGTCGCTGATGATCTGCAGCAAGATGGACGAGGAGGCTTCGATGCGGTCCACATATTTGCTCTGCAACTGGGTGAGCTCGGTCATGCCCAGCAGCTCCAGCGTGCCCAGCGCGCCATACAGCGGCGTGCGGATTTCGTGGCTCATGGTCGCCAGAAAGGTGGACTTTGCCTCGTTCGCCTCGTCCGCCGCGATTCTGGCCCGCTCCAGATTGCTCTCGATTTCTGCACGCGCACTGACGTCGGCAAAGATGCACAGCGTCACATCCTGCCCCAGGTAGCGGGTGGGCGCATAGGCCACGTAAAGCGTTCGGCCCTGCGCAGTGACCAGCCGCTCAATGGTTCCCGCGGCCCGGGCGTGGACGATTTCGTCCAGCGCCGCCCTGTTTTCCGGCGAGCCGGGGCGCAGGTAGCCATCGGCCGAGTGCAGCCACTCCTGCACCAGCGAATTCCTGAAGATGATCTTTCCACTGCCGTGGGCGACAAGGCAGATGGCCACGGGGGCGGTCTCGATCAGCGTACGATTGAATTCATTGCTCTCGACGATGACCCGCTGCGCCTCCTGCGCGGGGGCAATCACCTTGCGGTTGAACCAGCGGGTATAGGCGACACCGGCCAGGATGCTGAGCAGCAGGGCCAGCACAAGGCCGGCAGAGGGCGCGAACAGCCGGCCCTGGAAAAAGGTGGCGTAGTCCACCTGGTAGTAGCCGGTCCACCGGCCGGAGGCATCCTCTGTCTTGAGGATCAGGCCATTGCGCGTGTACCGCATCCCCGCCTCATCCACCTGCGGCACCGGGCCGGAGCCCATGAGCACGCCGAAATCCCGATGCTCCAGCCAGAATCGATGCCTGGGCAACGTATGGATGGTTCTTTCTATGGCGCTGATGCGCTGGCGGCTGAAAAGTATGGCGGCGTAGACCTGGCTTGTGGCGGCTTCGTCGTCGGCATTGATATGGCTGGAAAAGCCGGCTGCAGCCATGCCGATCATCTTCTCCGGAAACTGTGGCGACCGAAGCCAGACGACCTCCTGCGCCGGCGCCGTCGCGCCGGTGCCCTGCCGGGCGTCGACCGTCCTTGCCCGCAGATAGGCCTTGACTGCGGCAATCGTGCTGTCGAACATTTCCTGCGTGACGCTCTCATTGCCGAGGGGCACGTCGATGGCCGGCACGCCGATGCTGATCGCCCCATCCTCCTTGGTGAAGAATGCAGCGGCTGCCGGGAAGTAGGAACCTGCCCAGAAGGAGGAGTAGCCCGCGGCCAGGTAGCTGCCCAGCGAGAAAAGCCGGTCCGGGAGCGTGTCGCAGGCAATGCGCAGGGAGCATTGCAGTGAAAAGGGAATGCCGCCGATGGACTCGCGCCCCCGGAACATGCGGTAGCCCGCCTGCGCAGGGGCGGGCGCGTCGAAGAAGGTCGCTATTCTCTGGTCCGGCAGCGTTTTCAAGGATTCGTTGCCGGTCTTCAGCCGCCGAAGAAAGATCTCCTGCTCGTCCAGCGAGCCGACGATGGCGGAGAAGTTCAGGGCCAGGCGGCCCTGCTCCTGCTCGAAGATCCTCTCCGAGCCCCACAGCAGCACGGCGATGAGGAAGATCGCCAGGGGAAGCACTCCAAAAAGTACCCGGTTCTGCCAGCGTGTGGTGCGTGTGATCTTGCTGAACGGGGAGTCGGGCATGGACGCCTTGCGTGCTTGGGTCAGGTGGGGTTGCCTTGGTGTCGGGGTTCGGATGCCAGCATAAGGGCAAATTCGCTGGCGGGCACCGCGGCGGACACCAGATAGCCCTGCACGCAGTCGCAACCGATGCTGCGCAACAACTCCAGGTCCTGCGTGGTCTCCACCCCTTCCGCCGTCACCGTCAGGCCCAGTTGCCGCCCCAGTTGCACCGACGACGTCAAGGCCGCAGTCCGCACCTCGTCATCCGCGGCGCCGGCCACGAAGGCCCGGTCTATCTTCAATTCGGTGAAGGGCGTGGAGATGAGGCTGTACATCGAGCTGTATCCTCGCCCATAGTCATCCTGGGCAAGGCCAAAGCCTTTGAGCCGCAGGCGGCTCGCGCACATGTAGTAGTTGGCGGGTATGCCGACGGCCTGGTCCTCCAGCAGCTCGAACGTGATGTTCTCCGCGGCGATGCCGCACCGGGCAGCCATGCCGTGCAATTGATCCGGCAGCCCGATATCGTCCAGCAACGGTATCGGCAGGTTGACGGATACAGGAATCACATATCCCGAACTGCGCCAGGCCAGGTGCGCTGCCATGGCATCTTCCATCATCCGCACCAGCAAGGCATGGTCCAGGCCATGGAACTGGATGGCGGACATGAACGAGCCCGGCATCATGAACCCGAATTGCGGATTGCTCCAGCGTGCCAGCGCTTCCACCCCGACGGTGTGGCCCGTGAGCAGGGATTTCTTGGGCTGGAACCAGGCCTGTATGGTTTTCTTCTCCAGCGCCCGGACCAGGTCTGCCTTGTCGAAAATCGGCCGCTCCTCGATGCCGGGCGCGGTTTTCTTCTTGCGCGCATGGGCAGACCTGAGCTGGCTGGCCAGGATCCGGACATGGTCCGCACCGAACGGCTTCTGAAACATGCCGATGACCGCAAAGCCGGATTCCTTGGCCATGAGACTGACACTGTTCATCAACCGGCGCGAGCATGAGGTGGATATGACGAGCATGGGGTGCAGGCCGCGCCGGCTCAGTTCGTTGATGAACTGCAGGCCATCCATGTCGGGCATCTTCAGGTCGGTGATGACGAGATGGAATCCGCCATTGCGCAGCTTTTCCAGGGCATCTCGTGCGTTGTAGGCAATGTGCGTGTCCACGATTCCCGCCTCCATGAGCAGGCTGCGGGCGTGTTCGCAGCACAGGGCATGGTCGTCAAGAATGAGTACTTTGAATGCCGACAGCATGGGTTCAGCTCCTGCTTTGCTTGAGGTTGTTCAGGGTGGTGCGCAGCACCGCCAATGGAAACGGCTTGCACAGCAGGCTGTCCAGGCCGGCGGGCAATCCGTCACCCTGCCCCTGCGGCTGGGCATTGGCCGTCAGCCCGACGATCGGGCGGCTGTACCCGCGCTTTCTCAGCGCACGAGCCAGGGCCAGGCCGTCCAGCAAAGGCATGTGCAGATCGGTGAGAACGGCGTCGAATTCGAGCAGGCCGGGCACGGACAGCGCGTCCTGTCCATTGCTGGCCTGCTGGACCTCGCAGCCCAGCATCTGCAGCTGCTCTTGCAAGATGATCCTGTTGATGGGGTTGTCCTCGACGATGAGCACGCGCAGTCCCATCGGCTCCTGGCCATGGGGAACGGCGGCGCACAGGTCGGTGTGCGCCCCCGGCGCAATGCCCTGCTGCGCCAGGCCCAGCGCCTGGCCCACGGCCAGCACGCCATGCGTGCCGGCTTCCCATACGCGGGCGGGCAGGCTCTCGCGGGGGCCCTCGCCCGGCCCCAGTGCAAGCACGCATTTGCCCGTCCATTGCACACGGCGCACCGACCGTGGCCAAGCTTGCACCAGCACAGCCTGCTCCTTGAGGCTTTGCACCTGATCCCGGTACGGCTGGGCCATGGCCCCCCAATGCCGCAGCCAGGCACACAGGTTGTGCACGACTTCCGGAATGGCACCATCCACGTAGACGGTCTGCGGCAGCAGCCTGGGCGCCGGTCCATGGCCCGCTGCGGGCTCGCGCGGCAGGCGCAGCTCGAATGACACACAGGTCCCCAGTCCCGGCTGGCTGGCGGCAGTCAGCCGCCCGCCCATCTCCTGGCCAAGGCGCAGGCAGATGGACAGCCCCAGGCCCGCACCCTGGACCTGCTGCTGCGTGGCCGCATGGGCCCGGAAGTAGGGATCGAACAGGAAGGGCTGCTGCTCCGGATCGATGCCAATGCCGGTGTCCTGCACCTGGAACCGCAGGTCGGTGCCGTCCTCGCTGTCGCCCATGACCTGCAGGCGGATGGCCACGTGGCCGGAGAACGTGAACTTGATGGCATTGCCCACCAGGTTGTCCAGGATCTGCCGCAGCCGCAAGGCATCGCCCACCAGCAGTGGGGGCGTTTTCACATCGGAGACAGCATACAGCTGCAGCCCCTTTTGCTCGGCACGCGACAGCAGGCCTGCGGCCACGCTGTCGAGCAGTTCGGTGGCCGAGAACGCCTGGGCCTCCAGTTGCAGCCGGCCAGCCTCGATGGCCGACAGGTCCAGGCTGTCGTTGACGATACGCAGCAAGGAGGCCGATGCCTGCTGCATGGCTCCCAGGTAGCGTGTCTGTTCGGCAGGAATCCTGGACAGCGCCAGCAGCTCCAGCGTTCCCAGGATGCCAAAGAGCGGTGTCCGTATTTCATGGCTCATGGTCGCCAGAAATTGCGTCTTGGCCAGGCTCGCCGATTCGGCGCGCAGCTTGGCATCGACAAGCGCTGTCTGGACCTGCCTGAGCGCCGTCACATCGCTGACCAGGCAAAAAACCACCGGCTCGCCTGCGTGGGTCGTGGGCGTGGTGCTGACCTCCACCAACCTTCCGTCTTCCAGCCCCAGCTCACGCGGCACCTCCTGCGCGCCCCCGGCAACGGCATGCTCGAACCACGAGGGATCACTGCACACCCACTGCCGTGCAAGCTCGTTGGACAGCAGCAGGCTGCGATCACTGCACCGCACCAGCGCCAGCCCCACGGGAGCCGTGTCCAGCAGCTTTCGACAGAGCGCATCACCGGCGGCGCAGGCGCCTGCCCGGCTCCAGGCCGAAGCCGGCACGCCGCGGCGCAGCCGGCGCACGCACCATGCAAGGACAGCCATGCAGGCAAGTCCCAGCAACACGGACCACAGCAGCGGCCAGGCATGGGCCCTGGCCAGCTGCCGCACGGGCTCCCAACGGTCTGCAAGCCATCCGGCATTGTTCGCGGATTTGCGCAGCAACAGGGACTCGGGAAGATTCCGGCCTGCCTGCATCAGTGAGTGGAGCGGTCCGAGGTGGCCCTGCGGTGCGCTGGCGCGCCACGGCCATGCCAAGCCGGCTTGAGGGTGGATGGCCGCGTGCGCTGCCCCCAGCGCGGCATCCAGCAGCGGGAAATAGCGATCCATGAAAAACAGCTGCACTTCTCGCACGGGCACATGGACCCGGCTGCGGGACGGCCCCCCCGGGACGGCATCGTCTCGACCGTCGAGGAAGGCACAGGCGAGCATGGCCAGGATGGCCAGTGAAAACACCATCAATTCACGCAGCGATACCACCCAATCACGCAGCACCATGGACAGGCACAGCCTGTGCTGCATCGCACTGGGATAAAACGAGAGAGCTTGAAACTGGCGCATTGCCGAATCATAGGAAGCGGCAGAAAAATGGGTCTAAGAATTTTCTTAATTTTGAAATCCGGCGCATGCCACTTCGCAATAGATATCGCAATGAATATCGCAATGAATATCGCAATGAATATCGCAATGAATATCGCAATGGATATCGCGAGCATTTATCCGCCACCGGGTAAACTCGTCCAACCCACTCGATATTCAAAGTGATCGCTGCGCTTTAAGAAAATTCTTAAACCATTCCCAGGATATACGGGAGACCATTGCCGAATTGATTCATCGACAACGGCTGCTCCGTTTTTCTGATCCATCTCGGTGATATGGGACAAGGGCATCGCGCATTCAGCATGCCAGCGCGCCGGCAGGTCTTCCTGTGCGCAATGTCCAGAAGGCATTCCGGCAGCCACATCCAGGGAAGATAAAATGGCACTGACAATATACAGGCAACGATTCACTCCCACGGCGGCGAGCAGGCCCTTGCGCCTGCTCGCCCTGGCGATGCTGATGCAAGGCTGCATCGCCACGGCCCACGCATGGACCGTCGTGGTTGACCGTGATGCCGACGAAGTCGGACCGTGCGCCAGCACCGGCCTTGGGCCGTGCACACTGCGCGACGCCATCGCCTACGCAAATTCCCACCGCAATACGGGGGGCGACAACCGCATCGAGTTCAGCATCGGCACAGGGGGAGAACACACCATCACCACCCAGGCCGGCTGGGATGGCAGGCTCATGCAGCCCCTTGCACCGGCCAGATCACTGACAGTGGACGCCAGCACCCAACCCGGCTATGCGGAGCACTCGCCACGCCGCCCCCTGGTCACACTGCGATCCGGCTTTCCCGGCATGGGCACGGCATTTCAACTGGAAGGCGGCGTCACGTTGCGCGGTCTGGCGATAGGCGACTTCAACACGGCCCTGACGGTGACCGGCGACGGCAACACCGTGCTGGGCTGCCATATTGGCGTTGACGCATCGGGAACGGTTGCCCTGGGCAATCGCAGCAACATCTTTGTCACCTCCGGCAGTCGCAACCGCTTCGGGAATCTGGATGTTGGCGGACGAAATGTCATTTCCACGGCGGAAAATTCCGGAATAACGCTTTCCTGGCCGGGCGTCGGTACAGGAAACATCATTCAGGGAAATTACATAGGCACCGATATCACCGGCACTGTGGCCCTGGGAAACCAGGGAAACGGCATCAGCGTGGCATCCGAATTTACCGGCACGCTGATCGACAGCAACCTCGTCTCCGGCAACGTCAAGGAAACCGGTGGTTCCTCCGCGATTTCCATTTCCGGCGCCAACACGCTGGTGACCCGAAACCGTGTCGGGACCAATGCAGCCGGCACGGCCATGATTCCCAACAATGGGCCAGGCATTGCCGTATTCTTTTCAGTGGAAGGCGGAAATCGCATTGGCACAGGCCCTGAAGACGGCAACCTGGTTGCCGGAAGCAAGGAAGCGGCCATTGAATTGAATGGAAACTACGGCGCACGCAACTCGAATACCCTGATTGCCGGGAATATCGTGGGAACCAGTCTGGATGCCAGCACCATGCTGCCCAATGAATGGGGCATCGTCATCAAGGATTCGGACGAGGTGACCGTGCGCGGAAACATCGTCGGTGGCAGCAAGGCGTCCGGCATACAGTTCCAGGGCGCCAGCAAGAACAACCTCGTGCAGGGCAACTACGTGGGCGTCAGTCCCCAGGGAACCGCCCTGCCCAACGGCGAAGGCGTTTCCTTTTTTCAGAAGGCCCATGACACCCTGGTCGGCGGTGACGACGCGGCACATGCCAACGTGATTGCGCACAACAGGCTGTTCGGCGTGGGATTGCGGGGGGACGAAATCAAGGGCATCTCCATGTTCGGCAATTCCATCTACGGCAATACCGAGGGAGGCATCGCACGAACCAGCCTGGCCAATGGAGCTGCTGCCGAGCCGGTGCTGCTCACGGTGACGCACGACGGCCTGTCCGGCACGCTGGACAGCGTCGCCAACGAGAGCATGCGCATCGAGTACTTCTCGACGCCCAGGCTGCCCGGCGGGCTGGTGGAGCGCGCTGCCGGCAAGGTTTTGCTGGGCATGCAGACCGTGACCACCGATGCCTCCGGCCGTGCACTTTTGGCGTTCAAGGGCGCCATGCCGCCCGGCGAGCAGGCCGCCGTCACGGCGACCGCCACCCGGATCTCCACCGGCGACACCTCGCGCTTTTCCAACGCGATGGCGGCCAACGCCGCCCCCGTGGCGCTGCCGCAGGCCGTCACGACCCCGCAGGATACGGCGCTGTCCATCACCCTCGCTGGCACGGACTTCGAGTCGGACACGTTGCGCTTCGAGATCACCGCCGGGCCCAGCCACGGCGGCATCAGCGGATTCGACCCCCAGACGGGCACGCTGGTCTATACGCCGGCGGCCGGGTACTCCGGGCCCGATGCCTTCGCTTTCACGGTATCCGACGGGCACCAAAGCGCTGCCGCACCTGCGTCCGTGTCCATCGACGTGCTCGCTGCCGCCCCTCCCGGCCCAGGCCCCGGTCCAGGCACGGGCAACGGCCCCGGAAATGTCCAGGCCATTCCCGGCCTGAGTACCGGCGGCGTACTGGTATTGCTGTGTGGCGTGGCTTGTCTGGCGAGCCGCAGGATGAGAAAAAGTCAGGCCTGAACCTGCCCCACGGGCACGGATCTGTGCAGGAACCTCAGACAGGCAGCCAGCGCAGCCAGCCAGGCCGCCAGGTCAGCGTGAAGGCAATGGCCAGGGCGGAGGCGGCCAGCGTCATGATCCAGACCAGGGAGGCCATGGAGGCATGGTCCACCGCCAGGCACAGGCCCAGCGAGGCGGCCAGCCCCGAGGCACCCAGCCAGCGCAGCAGCCTGCCCCTGCCATCGGGCTGGGGCATGTCGCCGTGCACCTGCTCCCAGTGCACGTCCTTGGCCAGCGCAAACCAGCCCATGCCCAGCAGCGAGGCGGCAAAGGCGGCGGCCAGCAGCAGTGCGTCCATCAGTCCCTCAGACATGGGCCACCTCCGCAGCGCGCGAGGACATGGCGGGCGCTGCGCGCGTCTTGAGCTTGCGCGCCACCACCACGGCCAGCGCGGCACTGGCCAGCATGAACAAGTCCACGCCGGCCACGGGCCAGTAGCCCGCGCCCAGGGTCTTGAGCAGGTGGTCGCCCGTGGTCAGCCAGTTCAGCAGCACGGCCGTGACGGCCATGGCGGCCACGGCCCAGCACTGCTCGCGCCAGGCGGGATTGGGCAGGCCCCGGGCCACGGGTCCGCTGCGCACAAAGGCATGCGCCATGGCCAGCAGCCAGGCGGCCCAGAAGAAATAGCGCTCCATGTCGCCCCGGCCCGGCCAGCCCTGGGGCATGGCCTCGGGCAGCAGGCGGTTGGAAATCAGCATGCCCAGGGCCGCCACCAGCATGCCGGTGACGGTGGTGACCGCCAGGGCATCGACCACGCGCGCGCCCTGCACGCCCTGCCTGGCGTGCTGCTTCTTGCGCTTTTCCACGAAGAAGACAAAGCCGGTGGCAATGCAGGCGCAGCCCGCCAGGCCACCGAGCACGTACAGCCAGCGCAGCAGCCAGTGGCGAAAATGCTGCAGGTGCAGGCCGGTGAGGAAGGTGTTGAGGCTGTCTACGGCGGTGCGCGGCGGATCTTCGCGCAGCAGGGCGCCGGTGCTGGCCTTGAAGTGGATGCCCTCGCCCGTGAGCGCGATGCGGTCGGTGCCGGCGCGGTAGACGCTGACGTAGCCATTGGCATCGCCCACATGGGTGACGGACAGGAAGCCCACGTCGCCAGCCATGCCCTTGGCGGCCCAGCGGCGCCGGGCCTCGGCCACCATGGCGTCCACCGAGGCCACGGGCGCGGCCACGCCGGAGCGGTCGTGCGGCAGGCCGGTTTCCTCGGCCTCCATTTTTTCGTGCAGCTCGTGCAGGGGCTCCAGCTGGGTGTGGGTGATGGGGAAGTAGATGCCCGCAAAGATCACCAGCCCCGTGAAGGCGAAGAAGAAGTGGAAGGGCAGCGCCACCACGCCCGTCATGTTGTGCAGGTCCAGCACGCTGCGCTGGGTGGCCTTCTTCGGACGGAAGGTGAAAAGCTCGCGGAAGATCTTGCGGTGCATGACCACGCCGCTGACCAGTGCCACCAGCATGATGAGTGCGGCAAAGCCCACGATCCAGTAGCCAAGGCCCATCCAGTCGAGCGTCAGGCTGTAGTGCAGCGGGTAGAAGAACTGGCTGCCGATCTTCAGGTGGTCATCGGGCAGGGACTCGCCATTGCGCGGGTCGATGGTGCGCAAGGCCCAGATCAGGGTCTCGGGCTTCTTGGCGTTGGCCACTTCGTAGCCGGCGAACAAGCCCAGCACCGGGTCGCGGTGCGTGGTGTAGGCGCCCCAGCGCTGGGGCGTGTCGAAACGCTCGGGCAGCGGGCCGTTGACCTCGCCGCGCATGGCCTCGCGCGCCTGGGCGTTGGGCTGCATGGATTCGAAGACCGGCTTGAGGATCTGGTCGTACGAGGGCATGGGCGTGGGCTCGAAGCGCGAGGCCGGAATGGCCCAGCGGTCGATCTCTCGGTCGAACACCGACAGCGCGCCAAAGAAGAAGGCGGCCATGAGCACGAAGCCGAGCACCAGCCCGAACCAGGTATGCAGCCAGGCCATGGAAAGGCGGAAATTCTGGAACATGGGAAGCGATCTCCGGATCAGGGCAGCAGCATCTGCTGGAGCAGCGATGCGCAGCCGGTCATGACGATGCCGCCACCGGCCAGCACGGCCCAGACGCGCGGGAGGCTCTGCGCCGCAAAGGCCCAGAGAAACACCGTCAGAAACACCAGGAAGCCGAGGATGTAGCCCAGATGCTCGGCATCGTGGAACTCCATTCCGGCGGCAAACATCAGCGCCACGCCCAGGGCGATGAAGCCCCAGGTGAAGGCATAGCCGCCGAAGACAGCAGCTGCAATGCGAACCAAAATAGTTTTCATTTACACGGAAAAATACAGTTGTGCACCAAGTTCTCGGGGCACATTATCCCCGAGGGTTGTTAAAACCTGTAGTCGGCTGTGTTCTGTGGCGCCTGTCTCTGCGCGGCGTCTCTATGCAGCCTGGGTTGCCGCCTGCGCCTTGGCCTGCGGTGCCGAAGGCTTGAGCGTGGGCGGCGCGAACTGGAAGGTGTCGGCGCTGGCGCCCGGCCAGTAGAGCTTGAACACGCTGTGCTGCTTGTCCAGCGGCCCCAGCAGCGCGCCGGGCTCCACGCGCAGGACCAGGTTGGCGAGCTGGCGCACCTCGGTGTCGGAGATGCGCCGAACAATATGGTGGGCCGTGATGTCGCAAGGGTGCTCCAGGCCCGCCGCCTGCACCAGCTCCAGCAGCGCATGCAGGGTCTTGTCGTGGAAGTTGGCCACGCGCGTGGCCTTGTCGGGCACGACCAGGGCCTTCTGGCGTGCCGCGTCCTGCGTGGCCACGCCCGTGGGGCAGTGGCCGGTATGGCAGTTCTGCGCCTGTATGCAGCCCAGGGCCATCATGAAGCCGCGCCCGGCGTTGCACCAGTCGGCGCCCAGCGCCATCATGCGCGCGATGTCGAAGGCCGTGATCACCTTGCCGGCCGCGCCGATCTTGATGCGGTGGCGCAGGCCCACGCCGATCAGCGTGTTGTGCACCAGCAGCAGCCCTTCCTGCAGCGGCACGCCCACATGGTCGGTGAACTCCACCGGCGCCGCGCCCGTGCCGCCCTCGGCGCCATCGACCACGATGAAGTCCGGCGTGATGCCCGTCTCCTGCATGGCCTTGACGATGGCGAACCACTCCCAGGGATGGCCCACGCAGAACTTGAAGCCCGTGGGCTTGCCGCCCGACTTCTCGCGCAGCCGGGCGATGAAGTGCATCATCTCCACGGGTGTCCTGAAGGCGCTGTGGCTGGACGGGCTGATGCAGTCCACGCCCACGGGCACGCCGCGCGCGGCGGCGATCTCGGGGGTGACCTTGGCGCCCAGCAGCATGCCGCCGTGGCCGGGCTTGGCGCCCTGGCTGAGCTTGATCTCGATGAGCTTGACCTGCGGGTCGGTGGCGTTGGCGATGAATTTCTCTTCGTTGAACGTGCCATCGTCATTGCGGCAACCGAAGTAGCCCGAGGCCACTTCCCAGATCAGGTCGCCGCCATGCACGCGGTGGTGCTGGCTGATGGAGCCCTCGCCCGTGTCGTGCGCAAAGCCGCCCATCTTCGCGCCCTTGTTCAGCGCCAGGATGGCGTTGGCCGACAGCGCGCCGAAGCTCATGGCCGAGATGTTGAAGATGCTGGCGCTGTAGGGCTGGGTGCAGGGCGAGGTGCCTTCATCGGTGCAGCCGATGGTGATGCGGAAGTCATGCGAGGCCAGTTTGGTCGGCTGCATGGAATGGTTCACCCATTCATAGCCCTGGGCCGTGACATTGAGCTGCGTGCCCAGCGGCCGGCTGTCCGGGTCGCCCTTGGCGCGCTGGTAGACCAGGGAGCGCTGGGCGCGCGAGAACGGCAGCGCCTCGTGGTCGGACTCGATGAAGTACTGGCGCATCTCGGGCCGGATGAACTCCAGCAGAAACCGCAGGTGGCCGATGATGGGGTAGTTGCGCAGCACCGAATGGTGCACCTGGGTCATGTCCCTCACCCCCAGCAGCGCCAGCGCGGCGCACACGCCAAAGCCCAGCCACCACCACAGCCCGCCCCACGCCAGCGCCGCCAACAGCAGCCCCGCGCTGCTGACCAGGCTCAGGCAGAACGTGGTGTAGCGCAGCGGCACCCATGCAGGCAGGCGATGAACGGGAGAGGCAGACGTTGACATGGCGTGGGTCCTCGGAACGAGTTGACGATCTTGTGCATGCCGCGCCTTCAAGGGCGCGCTGTGCACAAGGGTAACCCACGATCCGCCTCAGCCCTGGCGCGGCCGCGCGCCAGCGCCCGTTGCCTGCACGGCAGCAGGCAGCGCGAACCGGAAGCTCGCCCCCTGCCCCGGCTGGTCCACCAGTTCGATGCGGCAGCCGTGCAGCTCCAGCATGCGGTGGACGATGCGCAGGCCCAGGCCGCCGCCGCGGCGGGCGCCGCCCACGGTGAAGGGGCGCTCGAACAGGCCTTCGCGCAGATCGGCCGAGATGCCGGGGCCGGTGTCGGCCACGGTGACTTCGACCGCGTTGCCCGCTGCCGCCAGCGCCACCTGGATGCTGCCGCCGCCGGGCGTGTGGCGCAGCGCGTTGTCCAGCAGGTTGCCCAGCACGCGCTCGATCATGCCCAGGTCGGCCTGGACGACGGGCAGGCGGGGCGGGAAGTCGGCCCGCAGCGCCACCTGGCGCGCTTCGGCACGCAGCTCGAATTTCTGGAACACGTCCTGCACCAGGTCGGGCATGGAAAACGGCTCCGGCTCGGGCTGGACAAAGCCGTATTCCAGGCGCGCCAGTTCGAACAGGCTTTGCGCCAGCTCGCCCACCTTCTGGCTCTGGGCCAGGGCAATGCCCAGGTAGCGGCGGCGCTCGGTGGCGTCGAGCACGGCGTCCTTGAGCAGCAGCGTTTCCAGGTAGCCGTGCAGGGACGACAGCGGCGTGCGCAGGTCGTGCGAGACGTTGGCGATGAGTTCGCGCCGCTCCTGGTCCTGGCGCGTGAGCGCCCGCCACTGCTCGCCGATGCGCGCCACCATGCGGCGGTAGGCCGAGTCCAGCACGGCGATCTCGTCACGGCTGTCCTGTGCGGCGCCGGGCTGGGGGGCCGGCAGGTCCGGGGGCGCGCCATGGATGTCGAAACCGGCCACCTCTTCGGTGAGCCGGCGCAGCGGCCGCGTGATCAGCGCAAAGGCCACCAGGCCCGCCACCAGGCACAGCAGCGCCACCATGCCGATGGACCACAGCGCCGTGCTGAGCACCGAGTTGGCCGAGCCCTGCGCCACCAGCTGGTCATGCGCCTCGCCCTGCAGCACCACATAGATGAAGCCCACGTCCTTTCCGTTGACGCGCAGCGGCGCCGCGCTGAAGACCTTGCGGCCTTCGACGCTGCGCGGGTCGTCGCCCAGGATGGGCAGGGTGCCGCCTTCCAGCAGCCGGTGCACGGGCGCCAGGTCCACGCGCTCGCGGCGCACGCGGCCATCGGGGGCGGCATGGCCGGCAATGCGGCCGTCAGCGTCCAGCAGGTAGACCTCCACGCTGGGGTTGACCAGCATGAGCTGGTTGAAGAAGCTGCGCACGGCGCCGGGCATGAGGCCGTTGGCGTCGGTCAGCTGGGCATCGCGCGCAATGCTTTCGGCCACGTCGCGCGACAGGCCCTGCACCACTTCCAGCTCGTGCATGCGGCTGGCGCGCAGCTGCATCCAGGCCGAGGTGCCGCTGCACACCAGCAGCAGCACGGCAAAGACCAGGGACAGGCGCTGGGTCAGTGTCAGGCGCAGCTTCATGGTCATGCGCCCTCACCCGCTTCGGCGAACTTGTAGCCGCGCCCCCAGACGGTGAGGATGCGCGCGGGCTGGGCCGGGTCGGCCTCGATCTTGGCGCGCAGGCGATTGATGTGGGTGTTGACGGTGTGCTCGTAGCCCTCGTGCTGGTAGCCCCAGACGGCATTGAGCAGGTCCATGCGCGAGAACACCTTGCCGGGCTGGCGCGCAAAGAAGTACAGCAGGTCGAACTCGCGCGGGGTCAGGTCCAGCCGCGCACCATGAAGCCGGGCATCGCGCGCCACGGGGTCCATGGCCAGGCCGGCGATGGTCAGGCTGCCGGACTCCAGCCGGGCATTCTGGGCCAGCGCCTCCACGCGGCGCAGCAGCGCCTTGACGCGCGCCACCAGCTCCAGCACGGAAAACGGCTTGGCCAGGTAGTCGTCGGCGCCGATCTCCAGGCCCAGGATGCGCTGCACCTCGCTGGAGCGCGCGCTGATGATGATGATGGGCGTGTAGCGCGCCATGGCGCGGGCGCGGCGGCAGATCTCCAGGCCGTCCACGCCGGGCAGCATGATGTCCAGCACCAGCGCGTCCCAGCCGCCGCGTTCGAGCTGGCGCAGGCCGTCGTCGCCACGCGCGCAGTGCATGACTTCCAGGCCTTCGTCGCGCAGGTGCAGCGTGAGCAGATCGGCGATATGGGCGTCGTCCTCGACGAGAAGTACGCGGCGCGTGGCGGTCATCGGATGCGGTTTCCTGGAAGTGGCGGGAGTGGCTGCCATTGTGCGCAATACCGGGGCCGGGAGTTATCACGAATCTTTGAACTCTGCGTGAAGACTTCGGGAGGCCGCCGCCCTAACCTGACTGGCATCGCATCGTTTTCAGACGCAAAGAACCTTCAGGAGCACACCATGACCACCAGACGCCATCTTCTGTGGGCTGCAGGCGCCGGCACCACCGCCGTGCTGGCGGCCAGCCTGTTCCCGCGCAGCGCACCGGCCGCCGCCTCCAGCGAAATCTTCGAGGTGAGCTACAGCGACGCCGAGTGGCGTGCCCGGCTCACGCCCGAGCAGTACCAGATCCTGCGCAAGGAAGGCACGGAGCGCGCCGGCACCAGCCCCCTGAACAAGGAGCACCGCGCCGGCACCTTTGCCTGCGCGGGCTGCGCGCTGCCGCTGTTCTCGTCCAAGACCAAGTTCGACAGCGGCACGGGCTGGCCCAGCTTCTGGCAGCCGCTGGACAAGGCCGTGGCCACGCGCCAGGACCGCGCCTACGGCATGCTGCGCACCGAGGTGCATTGCCGCCGCTGCGGCGGCCACCTGGGCCATGTCTTCGACGACGGCCCCAAGCCCACGGGCCTGCGCTACTGCATGAACGGGCTGTCCCTGACGTTCACGCCCCAGCCTGCCTGACCCCGGGAGCCACGCCATGCTGCTGATCGTCCTGGCCTATCTGGGCGGGGTGCTGACCATCGTCAGCCCCTGCATCCTGCCGGTGCTGCCCTTCGTCTTTGCACGCGCCGACCAGCCCTTCGCCAAAAGCGGCCTGCCGCTGCTGGCGGGCATGGCGCTGACCTTTGCCCTGGTGGCCTCGCTGGCCGCCGTGGGCGGCGGCTGGGTGGTGGCCGCCAATGAATACGGCCGCTGGCTGGCCCTGGGCCTGGTCGCCGTGTTTGCGCTGACCCTGCTGTGGCCCGGCCTGTCCGAGCGGCTGACGCGGCCGCTGGTGGCGGCGGGCTCGCGCCTTTCCGAGCGTGCCCAGGGCACGGACGGCGGCGCCCGCCCCGGCGCCTCGCTGCTGCTGGGCGTGGCCACGGGCCTGCTGTGGGCGCCCTGCGCGGGCCCCATCCTGGGCCTGATCCTCACGGGCGCTGCACTGCAGGGCGCCAACACCACCTCCAGCCTGCTGCTGCTGGCCTATGCGGCCGGTGCGGCCACCTCGATGGCGGCGGCCCTGCTGCTGGGCGGCAAGGTGTTTGCGGCGCTCAAGCGCATGCTGGGCGCGGGCGAATGGGTGCGGCGCGGGCTGGGCGCTGCCATGCTGGCCGGTGTGGGCGCGATTGCGCTGGGGCTGGACACGGGCGTGCTGGCGCAAGTGTCCACGGCCTCCACCGGCGGCCTGGAGCAAAGGCTGGTGGACCGCCTGGGCGGCAGGCCCGAGGGTGGCGCCATGGCCATGCAGGCCGGTCCCGCAATGATGGCCGCCGTGGACAGGGGTGAGGGTGCTGGCCCGGCCATGATGGCCGCAGGCGGCGCCATGCGCATGGCCGGCGGCCCGTCCCGCGCCGCCCTGCCGGACGAAGGGCTGGCCCCTGCGCTGGACGGCGCCACCGACTGGCTCAACTCCACGCCGCTGACGGCCGAACAACTGCGCGGCAAGGTGGTGCTGGTGGATTTCTGGACCTATTCCTGCATCAACTGCCTGCGCACCCTGCCCTATGTGAAGGCCTGGGCCGAGAAGTACCGCGACCAGGGCCTGGTGGTGGTGGGCGTGCATGCGCCGGAGTTCGCCTTCGAGCGCAAGCTGTCCAACGTGGAAAAGGCCATCAAGGACCTGGGCATCGGCTACCCCGTGGCCGTGGACAACGGCTACAAGATCTGGCGCGCCTTCAACAACCAGTACTGGCCGGCCCACTACTTCATCGACGCCCAGGGCCGCATCCGGCACCACCACTTTGGCGAAGGCGGCTATGCCGAGTCCGAGCGCGTGATCCAGCAACTGCTGCGGGAAGCCGGATCGAAGCAGGCGGACCAGGGCCTGATCGAGGTGCAGGCCAAGGGAGTGCAGCAGGCCGCCGACATGGCAGCCGTGCGCTCGCACGAGACCTACCTGGGCTATGAGCGCGCCGAGCAATTTGCCGCCACGCCTGCCGCCGTGCACAACCAGGCCACCGCCTATGCCACGCCCGAGCGCCTGCCGCTCAACGCCTGGGGCCTGAGCGGCCAATGGACGGTGGGCCCGGAAAGCGCCACGCTGGACGGCGCCACCGGCCGCATCACCTACCGCTTCCAGGCACGCGACCTGCACCTGGTGCTGGGCCCGGGCAGCGATGGCAAGCCCGTGCGCTTCAAGGTGCTGATCGACGGCAAGGCGCCCGGCGCCTCGCGCGGCATGGACGTGGCCGCCGACGGCAGCGGCAGCGTGACCGAGCAGCGCCTGTACCAGCTGGTGCGCCAGGACGGCGGCGCGGCCGAGCGCACCTTCAGCATCGAATTCCTGGACCCCGGCATCTCCGCCTATGCCTTCACCTTTGGCTGATCCCTGGCCACTTCACTTTCACCGGAGAGACACCATGACCAACGATTCCACCCTCGCCGCCACACCCCGCCGCCGCGGCCTTCTTCAACTACTGACCGGCAGCGCCGTGCTGCTGGGCGGCGCCCTGCTGTGGCAGGGCAGCCACCTGCAAGCGGCCGAGCAGGCCGTGCGCATTCCGCCACCCGCGCAGGATGCGCCCGCCACGGGCCAGGGCCCGCAAAAGGCCATCTTTGCGGGCGGCTGCTTCTGGGGCGTGCAGGGCGTGTTCCAGCATGTCAAGGGCGTGCAGCGCGCCGTCTCGGGCTACAGCGGCGGCACGGCGGCCCAGGCCTCGTATTCGGCGGTGAGCAGCGGCCGCACCGGGCATGCGGAGTCGGTCGAGGTCACCTATGACCCGGCCCAGGTCAGCTACGGCCAGCTGCTGCAGATCTACTTTTCCGTGGCCCATGACCCGACCCAGCTCAACCGCCAGGGGCCGGACACGGGCACGCAGTACCGTTCGGCCATCTTCGCCACCGACGCGGCCCAGCTCAAGACCGCCCAGGCCTACGTGGCCCAGCTGGACGCCGCCAAGGTCTTCGGCAAGCCCATCGTCACCCGGCTGGAAGACAAGCCCAGTTTCTTCCCTGCAGAGAACTACCACCAGGACTTCATGACCGAGAACCCGCGCCATCCCTACATCGTCATCAACGACCTGCCCAAGGTGGAGCAGCTCAAGCAGCTGTTCCCGGGCAGCTACCGCGCCGAGCCGGTGCTGGTCAAGCAGGCCGCCCGGCAGATGTAGCGTATGCGCAGCGCGGGTGCGGTGCAGTTGCGGTACGGATGCGGTACAGGTGCCTGCAGGCGTCGGCGGCGGCTGCCGTATGAGACATTTGCGGCATGCCTCCCAGTTCGCTTGATGCACCCGCTGCCCCC
>NZ_LZZV01000048.1:0-768 GCF_014170385.1 Delftia sp. UME58 | reverse complement strand
AGCTACGACAGCAACCATGTCTATCTCAGTTTGGTGCAGGTGCGTAGCGTCGACCAGGCTGCGGAAACGCCCAACCAGGACAGCACCGCCGGCGGCCTTGCTGGCGCGGCAGGCGACACGGTGCTGAACGCGGATTCCGACGCGCAAGCGCGCGACATGTTGGACGCGCTGTCCGGCGAAGCATTGGCGTCGTCCAAGGGCATGCTGGTCTCGGGCACCTTGCTGGTCCGCAATTCGGTCAATGACCGCCTGCGGGACACGTCATGCCTGAACGACGGGCGTGAAGGCCGCGGCAGCGCACTGGCGCGCGCCTGCGCCAGCGACGCTACACCCCGCGCGTGGGCACAGGCGCTGGGTGGCTGGGGCCGCGCCGGCGGCGGACAAGGCATTTCCCAGATCAAACAGGACACCGCCGGTTTCCTGATCGGTGCCGACATGCCTCTTGCGGGCGATTGGCGGGCAGGCGCCTTTGCCGGCTACACCCATACCAGCTTCAACGTGGATCAGCTTGACTCCAAGGGCGGCGCCGACAGCTACCACTTCGGCGTCTATGGCGGACGACAGTGGGATCGCCTGGCGCTGCGCGTGGGCGCGGCTTACTCGTGGCATGACGTGGATACGCGCCGCTCGGTACGTATAGGCAACCTGAGCAACAACCTGCGAGCCGATTACGACGCGGGTGCAAGCCAAGTCTTCGGAGAAGTGGGATACGGGCTGTCCCGAGGCGTTCTTCGTATTGAGCCGATTGCCGCGCTGGCCTTCGTGAAC
>NZ_LZZV01000047.1:0-53836 GCF_014170385.1 Delftia sp. UME58 | reverse complement strand
GCCGAGCACACCAGGATGGCGCCGTCCATTTGAGCAGCGCCGGTGATCATGTTCTTGACGTAGTCGGCGTGGCCGGGGCAGTCAACGTGAGCGTAGTGGCGACCGGCCGTTTCGTACTCGACGTGGGCGGTGTTGATCGTGATGCCGCGCGCCTTTTCTTCAGGTGCTGCGTCGATCTGGTCGTAAGCCTTGGCTTCGCCGCCGAACTTCTTGGACAGAACGGTAGCGATAGCAGCCGTCAGGGTCGTCTTGCCGTGGTCCACGTGACCGATGGTGCCAACGTTGACGTGCGGCTTGTTCCGCTGGAATTTTTCTTTTGCCATGATTTCTCCGAAAGAGCAAAACCTGTGTGATGTTTAAGGTCTGCACCCCATTGCTTGGTCGTCCCGCACAGGTGACAGGGCGGCATGGGATCGCAGACCGGCAAAAACCGCAGCACCCCGGCGCCAAAACGCCTGGGTGCTGCGATTCAAAAGCCTTCAATTATACAAAAAAGCTTACTTCGAGCGAGCAGCAACGATGGCTTCAGCCACGTTACGGGGAGCTTCGGCGTAGTGCTTGAACTCCATCGTGTACGTAGCGCGGCCTTGCGTCTGCGAACGCAGCGACGTGGCGTAGCCGAACATTTCGGACAGCGGCACTTCGGCCTTGATGGACTTGCCACCGCCGGCCATGTCGTCCATGCCCTGCACCATGCCGCGACGCGAGGACAGATCGCCCATCACGGTACCGGCGTAGTCTTCAGGCGTCTCGACTTCCACAGCCATCATGGGCTCCAGGATGACGGGGCTGGCCTTGCGGGCAGCTTCCTTGAAACCGAAGATGGCGGCCATCTTGAACGCCATTTCGTTCGAGTCCACATCGTGGTACGAACCGAAGGTCAGCGTGACCTTCACGTCCACGACGGGGTAGCCGGCCAGCACGCCGGAAGTCAGCGCTTCGATCACGCCCTTCTCGACTGCGGGGATGTATTCGCGAGGAACCACACCGCCCTTGATGGCGTCGACGAACTCGAAGCCCTTGCCGGCTTCCTGCGGCTCGACCGTGAACACCACGTGACCGTACTGGCCCTTGCCGCCGGACTGGCGAACGAACTTGCCATCCACGTCCACGACCTTCTGGCGAATGGTTTCGCGGTAGGCAACCTGGGGCTTGCCCACGTTGGCTTCCACGTTGAATTCGCGCTTCATGCGGTCAACGATGATTTCCAGGTGCAGCTCGCCCATGCCGGCGATGATGGTCTGGCCCGATTCTTCGTCGGTACGCACGCGGAACGACGGATCTTCGGCGGCCAGGCGCGACAGGGCGATGCCCATCTTTTCCTGGTCGGTCTTGGACTTGGGTTCCACGGCCTGAGCAATCACGGGCTCGGGGAAGACCATGCGTTCCAGCACGATGGGAGCTTCAACGGCGCACAGCGTTTCGCCGGTCGTCACGTCCTTCAGGCCCACGCAGGCAGCGATGTCGCCGGCGCGGATTTCTTCGACTTCCACGCGCTCGTTGGCCATCATCTGCACGATACGGCCGATGCGCTCCTTCTTGCCCTTGACCGAGTTGAACACGGTGTCGCCCTTGGTCAGAACGCCCGAGTACACGCGCACGAAGGTCAGCTGACCGACGAACGGGTCGGTCATCAGCTTGAAGGCCAGTGCCGCGAACTTTTCACCGTCGTCGGCCTTGCGGCTGAGCTTGGTTTCTTCGTTTTCGGGATCGGTACCGGTGACGTCAGGGATGTCCACAGGCGCCGGCAGGTAGTCGATCACGGCGTCCAGCATGCGCTGCACACCCTTGTTCTTGAAAGCGGTACCGCACAGCATGGGCTGGATTTCGGTAGCCAGCGTACGGGCGCGCAGGCCGGCCTTCACTTCTGCCTCGGACAGGGTACCTTCTTCCAGGTACTTGTTCATCAGCTCTTCGCTGGCTTCAGCGGCGGCTTCCACGAGGTTTTCACGCCACTTGTTGGCGGTCTCCACCAGCTCGGCGGGGATGTCGTGGTATTCGAACTTCATGCCTTGCGAGGCTTCGTCCCAGATGATGGCCTTCATCTTGACGAGGTCGACCACGCCCTTGAAGTTGTCTTCGGCACCGATCGGGATCACGACGGGCACGGGGTTGGCCTTCAGGCGCAGCTTCATCTGCTCGACGACCTTGAAGAAGTTGGCGCCGGTACGGTCCATCTTGTTCACGAAGGCCAGACGGGGCACCTTGTACTTGTTGGCCTGGCGCCACACGGTTTCCGACTGGGGCTGCACGCCGCCCACGGCGCAGTACACCATGCAGGCGCCGTCCAGCACGCGCATGGAACGCTCCACCTCAATGGTGAAGTCCACGTGGCCGGGGGTGTCGATGATGTTGAAACGGTGCTCGGGGTAGGACAGGTCCATGCCCTTCCAGAAGCAGGTCACTGCAGCGGAAGTGATGGTGATGCCGCGCTCTTGCTCTTGCTCCATCCAGTCGGTCGTAGCAGCGCCGTCGTGCACTTCGCCCAGCTTGTGGGTCACACCGGTATAGAACAGGATACGTTCCGTGGTGGTGGTTTTGCCTGCGTCGATGTGGGCGGAGATACCGATGTTGCGGTAGCGCTCGATGGGGGTCTTGCGAGCCATGATGGATCCTTGATCGTATGGAGTGAGTCTCTGCCCGTTCCAGCCTCATGGTGCAGACGGACAGCAGTCTTATCTGGGGATGCTCCTAATCGAGACAAGGCCGCAGGCAAAAATGCATGCGGCCTGTCTGATCGGGAGCGAAGTGCTCTTAGAAGCGGAAGTGGCTGAACGCCTTGTTGGCTTCGGCCATGCGGTGCACTTCGTCACGGCGCTTCATGGCGCCGCCACGGCCTTCGGTGGCCTCGAGCAGTTCGTTGGCCAGGCGCTGGGCCATGGACTTCTCGCCGCGCTTGCGGGCGGCTTCCTTCAGCCAACGCATGGACAGGGCCAGGCGACGCACGGGGCGCACTTCGACGGGCACTTGGTAGTTGGCACCGCCAACACGGCGGGACTTCACTTCGACCATGGGCTTGACGTTGTTGATGGCAACAACGAAGGCTTCCAGCGGGTCTTTGTCAGGGTGCTTCTTTTGAATCAGGTCCAGGGCACCGTAGATGATGCGTTCTGCGACCGCCTTCTTGCCGCCTTCCATGATCACGTTCATGAACTTGGACAGCTCGACATTGCCGAACTTGGGATCCGGCAGGATTTCACGTTTGGGGACTTCGCGACGACGTGGCATTTTTTACCTCTATCTTGCTTCAGTTGGCATCTTTTCAGACACCGCGAGAGTCAACAGGACTCCCACTTACTCGACCCGCGCAAAACACTTGCGTTTGGGGTCACTACGCTGAATCTCGCGCCACGCGGGATACAGCACCTTCCTCGAAAAAACGCAGGGCTTACTTGGCCTTGGGCTTCTTCGCGCCGTACTTGGAACGGGATTGCTTGCGGTCCTTGACGCCTTGCAGGTCAAGGGAGCCACGCACGATGTGGTAACGCACACCGGGCAAGTCCTTCACACGGCCGCCGCGCACCAGCACAACGCTGTGCTCTTGCAGGTTGTGGCCTTCACCACCGATGTAGGAGATGACCTCGAAGCCGTTGGTCAGGCGCACCTTGGCAACCTTACGCAGAGCGGAGTTAGGCTTCTTGGGCGTCGTGGTGTACACACGGGTGCACACGCCGCGGCGCTGAGGGCAGTTTTCCATAGCAGGGCTCTTGGATTTGACAACTTCGACCGTGCGGCCCTGACGCACGAGTTGGTTAATGGTTGGCATTAATAAACGTCCCTAAACGTGAATTGCTTGCGAAAAGCGAAAACGTGAATCCCTTCGGAAATTCCGAAAAGCCCTCGACTGTACCAGCTTGCGGGAGATCGCACAACTGCACCCCCTTCAAGCCAGCACGCGAGGGCCTGGGCGACAGGCCCCAGGGCTTACTTGATCCAGAGGCGGATCGCATCCCAGGCACGGCCGAAGAAGCCCGCCTGCTCCACGCCTTCCAGCGCCACCAGCGGCACTTCGGCCACGGTGTCGGCACCCATCTTGACCTTGAGCGTGCCCATGGCCTGGCCCTTGGTGAACGGGGCGATCAGCGGGTCCTGGCGCACGACTTCGGTGCTCAGCTTGCCGCCGCTGCCGGCCGGCACGGTGACCACGATGGGCGTGGTGCGGCCGATCTTGACGGTGTTCGCCTTGCCCTTCCAGACTTCGGGCGTGGCCACGGCCTGCTCGGCATCGAACAGCTTGACCGAATCGAAGGCCGCATAGCCCCAGTTCAGCAGCTTCTGGCTTTCATTGGCACGCGCGTTCTCGCTGGCCGCGCCCAGCACGATGGAGATCAGGCGGCGGCTGCCCACGTTGGGCAGGTCGCGCTTGGCGGTGGCCACCAGGCAGTAGCCGGCGGCGGCCGTGTGGCCGGTCTTGAGGCCATCGACGGTCGGGTCGCGGAACAGCAGCGAGTTGCGGTTGGTGCCGTTGGAGGCCGGCGTGCCAGGATAGAAGTACTTCTTGGTCGAGTAGTAGTGCATGTACTCGGGGAAGTCCTGCATCAGGCGCTGGGCGAGGATGGACAGGTCGCGCGCCGTGGTCAGGTGGCCGGGCTCGGTCAGGCCCTCGGGATTCTTGTAGCTGGTGTTCTTCATGCCCAGCGCCTTGGCCTGCTCGTTCATGAGCCGCACGAAGTTCTCGGCCGAGCCGCCCACGCCTTCGGCCAGGGCCATGGTGGCGTCGTTGCCGGACTGCACGATCATGCCCTTGACCAGGTCATCGACCGGCACCTGCATCTTGGGGTCGATGAACATGCGCGAGCCGGGCATCTTCCAGGCGCGCTCGCTCACGGGCAGGCGCTGCTCCAGCGTGATCTTCTTGGCGCGCAGCGCGTCGAAGACCAGGTAGCCGGTCATCAGCTTGGTCAGCGAGGCCTGCTCGATGGGCGCGTCGATGTCCTTGGCGCCCAGCACCTGGTTGGCGGTGACATCGACCAGCAGATAGTTGCGCGCCGCGATCTCGGGCGGCTGGGGCGGGGTGATCTGCGCCAGCGCCAGGGCCGGCGCCATGGCGGCCGCCAGTGCCAGGACTCGCAGCGTGGAGGAAAGTGGCTTCATGAGGAAAACTCTCGCTAAAGGGCAGGGAATGCAGGAAAGGCGAAAACATGCCCGCCCGATGGGGCAGGCCTGTTGAGCAGCGGCGCGGGCCGCTAGGGGAGTGAGCGCAAATGGCGGACCACGAGGCTTTTGAGCAGCGGCAATTGTCCGTGAAAGAAATGACCGCCCCCGGGCACGACGGTAACAGGCAGTATCTGCGGGCGCGCCCAGTCCATGACGGCAGACAGCGGCACCGTGTCGTCGGCCTCGCCGTGCACCACCAGGGTCCGGTCATGGGCCTCGGGCGGGACAGGGGCCACGGTGAAGCGGCTGGCCGCCGTGCCCACCAGCACCGCCTTCTCCACCCTGCCCTCGCTCCAGAGCCCCGCCAGCACATGGCTGGTGACGAAGGCTCCGAAGGAGAAGCCGGCCAGCGCGATCGGTCCTTCGGGGGCGACCTGGCGGACCACGGACAGCATGTCCTGGGCCTCGCCGACGCCCGCATCGTGCTCGCCGGCACTGGCGCCCACGCCGCGGAAGTTGAATCGCACGGCCGTGTAGCCGCACTGCACGAAGGCACGCGCCAGGGTCTGCACCACCTTGTTGTCCATGGTGCCGCCGAACAGCGGATGGGGGTGGGCGATGATGGCCACGCCGCGCGGCGGTGCATCGGCGGCCGGCGCATCGCGCAGGGCCTCCACGGCCCCGGCAAGGCCGGTCAAGGTCAAACGTTCGGTCTGCGCATTCACAATCGCTATCCTAGTAGTAGCAGCCAATCCAAGCTGACAAAGCACTGATGCCCGGAAAGGCCCAAAGTTCCAGCCGGTGCTCAGCGGCCCACGTCGGGCGGCAGCAGCAGGCGCTCCACGGGCTGGCCGTTCTTGAGGTGGGACTCGACGATCTCGTCGATGTCGGACTCGTCCACGAAGGTGTACCAGGTGCCTTCAGGGTAGACCACGGCCACGGGCGCGCCCGCGCAGCGGTCCAGGCAACCGGCCTTGTTCACGCGCACCTGGCCCTTGCCGGCCAGGCCCAGCTGCTTGACCTGCTTCTTGCAGTGGTCAAAGCCCGCCTTGGCGCCGTGCAGCGCACAGCAGTCCTCGCCGTTGGGCCTCTCGTTGAGGCAAAAGAAGATGTGGCGCGCATAGTAGTTGCCTGCGCCTTGCTGGCCGCTGTCGGCCCCGGGACGTGGGTGTTCGCTCATGGAGCGGATTCTAGGCCTGCGTCTGCTGCCCCGAAGGCGCCGGGGGCGCTGAAGGTGCGGGCGGCAGCGGCCCTGCATCGCGGCGCGCCACCCTGAGCAGCACATAGACCAGGGTGGCATAGGGCCACAGCCATCCCAGCCACTGGCCCAGCCCGTAGAAGCGGATGAAACGCCCCTGCTCCCAGGCCTGCAGCGTCTCGGAGAAATAGGCGCTGGTGGGCGCCTGGTTCAGGATGCTCAATTGCAGCACCAGCACCAGCATCAGCAGGGCTGCACAGGCGCGGCGCGACAGCGGCAGGGCCACCATGGCCAGGCCCAGGCCGCCCCATACGCCCATGCGCACGGGCAGATCCACCCATTCCCAGGCATGGGCAGGCCCCCAGCTCAGCGCGGCCGACAGCGCCGAGACCCCGATGCCGATCACGATGGCCGAGCCCGCCAGCACGGCACGCCGGCCCATGTGGCGCATCACGCAGTAGGCCAGCAGACAGGGCACCCACAGGCCCAGCATCACGCACAGCATCTCGGTCACGGGCGACAGCGGCGTCAGCGCGGACTCGCGCAGCGGCAGCCACATGAGGAAGGGCGTGCCTTCGAGCATGTCCAGCAGCCCCTGCTCCAGCCGCTCCAGCACCTGGCCCAGGCCAAAGGGCACGGCGGCGGGAAAGAGCAGCGCCCAGGGCCACAGTGCCAGCAGCACCATGGCACCGCCGCCGTCCTCAC
Organism: Delftia sp. UME58; assembly: GCF_014170385.1. Lineage (NCBI taxonomy): Bacteria > Pseudomonadati > Pseudomonadota > Betaproteobacteria > Burkholderiales > Comamonadaceae > Delftia > Delftia sp. UME58. Next base: position 46,836 of record NZ_LZZV01000047.1, on the reverse strand, counting down.
CCAGCCAATGGGTGCGAAAGGCGCTCCAGCGCGCCAGGGCGCCCAGCCGCTCCAGCAGCAGCGCCACCAGCGCGCCCAGCAAGGTGCCGCCCGCATTGAGCACCAGATCCAGATTGGAGGGAACGCGCCGCGGCAGATAGATCTGCAGGAATTCCATGGACAGCGACAGCAGGGTGCCGGCCAGCGCCGCCAGCGGCACGGCCGCGCGCGGGCTGCCGCTGCGCACCAGGGCCAGCGCCAGGAAAAAACCCAACGGCGCGTAGCCGACGATGTTGGTGTTGACGTCGAACCAGGTCCAGTACGGCGGCGGGATCTTTGCCGTCAGGAACACCAGCGGGTCTATGCCCTGGGCACGCCAGCCGTCAAAGGGAAACAGGCTGGCGAAAACGATGAGCACCGCATAGACCAGTGCCAGCGGCCAGGCCGAAGTCCTTTGCACCACGCCCTGCCTCCCTCTTCGTTGGAACGGTTTCTCAGAAAGGTTTGACGACCACCAGGATGACGATGGCCACCAGCAACAGCACCGGCACCTCGTTGAAGATGCGGAACCAGCGGTGGCTGTGCTGGTCCCGGTTGTCGATCAGCTGGCGCAGCAGGCGCCCGCAGGCATGGTGGTAGCCGATGACCAGCAGCACGCCGGCCAGCTTGGCATGCATCCAGCCGTTGCCCGGCCCCTTGCCGATGCCGTAGCCCAGGTACAGCCACAGGCCCAGGCCCAATGCGGGCACGGCCAGCAGCGTGGTGAAGCGCAGCAGCTTGCGCGCCATGAGCAGCAGGCGCTCGCGCTCGGCCACCGAGCCGGGCGTGACCATGGCCACGTTGACGAAGATGCGAGGCAGATAGAACAGGCCCGCGAACCAGCTTGCCACGAAAACGATATGAAAGGCTTTGACCCACAGCATGCGGGCAGTGTACGTGCGTACAGGGGTGCGCCAGGCTGCGCAGGCGCAAAAGCCGAGTCCCGCGTGCCGGCGTCGTCGCCAGGGTTGCGGGGCCTGCGGCGGGAATGGGGCACAATTTTCGGCATGCATCTGTCCAGCCCCACCCCCTTCCCGCACAACCGCCCCCGCCGCCTGCGCCGCGACGCCTTCACGCGCAATCTGGTGCGCGAGAACGTGCTCACGGCCCACGACTTCATCTACCCCGTGTTCGTGCACGAAGGCACGAACCAGCGCGAGGCCGTGCCCTCCATGCCCGGCGTGGACCGCCTGAGCCTGGACCTGCTGCTGCCCGTGGCCGAGCAGTGCGTGCAGCTGGAGATCCCGTTCCTGGCGCTGTTCCCCGCCATCGAGTCCTCGCTGAAGACGCCCGACGGCAAGGAGGCGCTCAACCCCGACGGCCTGATCCCGCGCGTGGTGCGTGCGCTCAAGAAGGAGTTCCCGCAACTGGGCGTGATGACCGACGTGGCCCTGGATCCCTACACCAGCCACGGCCAGGACGGCATCCTCGACGAGTCCGGCTACATCATCAATGACGAGACCGTGCAGGTGCTGGTGGGCCAGGCCCTCACCCATGCCGAGGCCGGCGTGGACATGGTGGCGCCCAGCGACATGATGGACGGCCGCATCGGCGCCATCCGCGAGGCGCTGGAGGCCCACGGCCACATCCACACACGCATCATGGCCTACAGCGCCAAGTACGCCAGCGCCTTCTACGGCCCGTTCCGCGACGCCGTGGGCACGCGCGGCGCGCTGGGCAAGGCCGACAAGAACGTCTACCAGATGGACCCCGCCAACACCGACGAGGCCCTGCGCGAAGTCGCCCAGGACCTGGCCGAAGGTGCCGACATGGTCATGGTCAAGCCCGGCATGCCGTACCTGGACGTGGTGCGCCGCGTCAAGGACGAGTTCGGCGTGCCCACCTTTGCCTACCAGGTCAGCGGCGAGTACGCCATGCTCAAGGCCGCCGCCGCCAACGGCTGGCTGGACCATGACCAGGTGATGATGGAATCGCTGCTGGCCTTCAAGCGCGCGGGTGCCGACGGCATCCTGACCTACTTCGCCATCGACGCCGCGCGCAAGCTGCGCGGCTGAGCGCATGCAGCCGGTGACGCCGCCCGCGGGAGCCGCTCCCGCCGCCAGGAACATGCGCATCTTCCACCTGCAGCCGGGCGGCGCCACCGAACTGGCCGCCCTGCCCGACCAGGCGCCCGCGCAGGGATTCGTCTGGATCTCCTGCACCCGTGCCACCTTGCAGGAGCGGCTGGCCGAGGTGCAGCGCACGCTGCAGCTGCTGTCGGGCCAGCAGCTGGTGGACCTGCATGTCTCGGACCTGCTCAACGCCCAGTTGCCCTCGCGCTACGACTACACCTCGCAGTACGACCTGCTGGTGTTTCGCCGCCTGGCCAGCGGGCAGGCACGTACCGCCCCGCAAGCCGGCACGGCCTCTTCGCCTGCGGCGCAGGCGCTGCCCCCCTCACCTCCCGTGCGCCGCACAGGCCCGCCCGTGCTGCGCAACATCGACACCAGCCCCGTGGGCTTTGCCATGTTCGACCAGGTGCTGCTGTCCGTGCACCCCGAAGACTGCACCGTGCGCGACGCCTATGCCGCGCGGCTGCTGGCCGCCGTGCCCAATGATCCCCGCGAGGGACGGCTGAACCCCACCTCCGGCACGCGGCTGCCTGCCAGCCCGCCCGACCTCATGCTGCGCGTGGTCAACCTCATCGTGGACGGCTTCCTGGACCTGCGCCGCGAACTGTCGCGCCAGCTGGACCACTGGCAGACCGAGCTGCTGCGCCCACGCACGCGCTTTGCCAACTGGAGCGCCCTGCTGGACGCACGCCTGGCCCTGCACGAGCTGGACGAGGTCTGCGAAGACCAGCGCACCGCCGTGCAGGACTGGACGGACGCGCTGGAGACCTGGGCGCCTCCCGAGGGCGCGGCGGCGCTGCGCGAGCTGGACCTGCTCAAGGTGCGCAGCCGCGACGTGCTGGAACACATAGAGCGCGTGGTCCACCACGTGCGGCGGCTGGAGCAAAGCACCGAGACCGTGGTTCAGATGCATTTTTCCGTGCAGAGCAACCGCACCAACGACATCATGCGCACGCTCACCGCACTGACTGCCGTCTTCCTGCCGCTGAACCTGATTGCCGGCATCTTCGGCATGAACTTCGAGTTCATCCCCCTGGTGCACAAGCAGGACGGCTTCTGGTGGGCCATGGGCTCGATGATGGCGATTGCCGTGGGCCTGACCATGTTCTTCTGGCGCAAGCGCTACATGGCGCGCACGGCGCAGGACTAGCGCCACCGGGGCGAGGCCTCCGCCCCTGTCAGGCGCCCGCCCGCTCCAGCGGCATCCACAGCGTGAAGCGATTGCCGCCGGCCAGGGGCTCCCAGTCCAGCCGGGCCTGCAGCGCCAGCGCGCGCGTGCGCATGTTCGCCAGTCCCTTGCGGCCTTCGGTGGGTGCCTGGGCGCGGTCGAAGGGGTGGCCGTCGTCCCCCACCAGCACCTGCACGCCGGCCCGGCCGTCCAGCAGGGCCTGGGCCGTGCGCACCCTGATCTCGCGCGCGCCGCTGTGCTTGATGATGTTGGTCAGCACCTCCTGCAGGATGCGCAGCACATGCAGGGCGGCCTGCGCGTCCAGCCACGGCAGCGCGGGCAGGTCGCTCACCTCCCAGTGCAGCCGCAGCCCCGCCCCTTCCAGGCGTGGCCCCAGGCGGTAGCGCAGCCCGGCCAGCAGCGCCAGCAGGTCGCAGTCCAGCGGCTCCAGCGAATCGATGGACAGCTTCAGGTCATCGATGCACTCCTGCAGCAGCTGCACCAGGTCCACCGTGCCGGCCTGGTTGAACTCCACCACGCGCAGCGCGCTCATCAGCGAAGAGCCCACGCCGTCGTGCATCTCGCGCATCAGGCGCTGGCGCTCCTGCATCAGCGTCTGCTCGCGCTCCACGGCCAGCAGGCGCTCATGGGCCTGGGCCAGCTCCGCCTCCTGGGCCTTGAGCCGTTCCGCCAGATGCAGGTTGGCGTTCTCTGCCACGGCCAGCGCGCCGTTGTAGCGCCGGTAGGCCACCAGCAGGAACAGCGTGAACAGCCCCAGGTACACATAGGGCGTGAGGTAGATGCTCTCTATGCTGATCAGGTAGCTTTGCAGCGCCAGGTCATGGAAGCCGATGGGAAACGACAGCAGCATCCACACGGCCAGCATGGTGCTGCCGCCATCGCGCATGCGCCAGGCGCCCGCCACGGCCATGCACAGCACCAGGATCTCCGGCGGCACCATCAGCAGCCGCAGCAGCGGCAGGATGGTCTCGTGCGCCGGCCCCCACAGCGGCACCGCCACCAGCAGCACCGTGCCCACATAGCCCTGCAGCACCCGGCCCAGCCATGGCCGGCGCCTGCGCTGCATCAGGCACAGGAAATGGAAGGCCGCCACCGTGGCGCCCATGAGGCCGGCCAGCGTCAGCCAGGAGAACCAGCCGTCCGACAGGGCCAGCCCCTCGCCGTCCACCATGAACTGCAGCGAGCCCAGCAACTGGCACAGCGACATCAGGAAGAACAGCAGGAACACCACATCCCCGCGCCGCCGCTGCAGCGTCCACAGCGCCAGCGCGAACAGGCCCAGCACCAGGTAGGAGCCCGCCGTGTAGACCACCAGATCGGCCTGGAGCAGGCTGCGCAGCCGCCAGGACAGGCGCAGCGACTCGGCCGGCCCCGCCCACAGGCTGGACAGCGCCCCGCCCACGCCCTGCTGGCTGGCCATGCGCACATGCACCTGCAGGGGGCGCCCGGGCTGCGCCAGCCCGCCCAGGTCCAGCCACACCGGCCGGTTGAAACTGTTCCACACCCGGCTGCCGCGCGTCTGCCAGGCCAGCTTCCCGTCCACATACACCGCCACCGTGCCCACCGTCTGCCAGCGCGGGATATACAGGCGCGCGCCCTGGGGCGTGGGCGCCAGCGCCCCGGGCGGCACCACGGCGCGGAACCAGCGCACCTCGGGCGGCGCCAGGGCCAGGTCGCCGCTGCCCGACACGGCCCTGTCTCCCGCATAGGGCAGATCCACCTCGCGCCAGGGCGTGGCCGCGCCCAGCACCGGATCGTCCGCCGCCTCCAGCGCCACGGGCGGCTCCCAGCGCTGGCTGGGCGACGCCCACAACTGCGCCTGGCGCAACTGCACCGGAACGCCTGCGGCATCGCCTCGCAGCCCGAACGCCCCCGCCAGCAGCATCGCCAGCGCCGCCAGCCCCGCGGACACCAGCAGGGCCCGCCGCTGGAGCGGCTGCCCGGTCACCCCCCTGCTGAGGCGGCGCTCATCTGCGCTCATCGCCGTCCCTCGGCCAGCCAGCCGTGCTGCAACGCCACATGCATCATCTGCGTGCGGCTGGACACCTGCAGCTTGCCGTAGATGCGCCGCACGAAGGTGCGCACCGTGTGGCGCGACACGCCCAGCTGGCGCGCCACCTCGTCCAGCGTATGGCCGCGCGCCACCAGGCGCAGCACCTCCAGCTCGCGCGCAGACAGCGCCTGCGCGGCGGCCTGGGGCTCGGGAGGCGGCTGCAGCCCGGCCACCGCCCCGGCCCGCTGCTGGCGCAGCAGCAGCTTGCGCGCCACCATGGGATTGATGGGGCTGCCGCCCGCGTGCAGGCTGCGCACTTCTTCCAGCACCGCGTCGGCGGCCAGGTCCTTGAGCAGATAGCCCATGGCGCCGGCCTCGATGGCGGCCAGCACATGCTGCTCGTCGCCGAAGATGGTGCTGACCATCACCGCTGCCCCGGGATGGCGGGTGCGCACGGCAGCAATCACCTCCAGGCCGCTGCCATCGGGCAGGCCCAGGTCCACCAGCATCACGTCCATGGCGCCCGCCCCATCGGCCCGACCGAGCTGGTGCAGGGCCTCCGCGCGGCTGGCTGCCGCCCAGCACAGGACCATGTCCTTCGCGGCATTGATCACGCCCACCAGGGCGTGGCGGCAGGCGGCGTCGTCCTCCACCACGGCCACGCGGATGGGGGCGGGTGCAGCATTGCCGGCTCCGGCGGGGCTGGCTGGACTTTCTGGAGGGTCTGCGTGCATGGGCCAAAAGTTCTGCGGACCTGCCATGGCGGCAAGAGCTGCATGTTCACATGGATAGGGGTGCCTCGTCTTGTCGCCCGAAAGGGGGACATACAGGAAAGGCGCCAGTGGCTATGGTCGCCCAGGCCACCCGGCACCGACTTCAAGGTTCAAGGAGATAGACGATGGCCCTCCTGCCCATGCCCCGCACCGCGCAGGCCGGCATTACCGCCCTAACCCGCGCCATGTCCCGCGCCATGTCCCGCGCCGTGCCCCACGCCCTGGCCCTGGCCGCCCTGCTGGGCGCCACCCCGGGCGCACAGGCCGCGCCCGCCGGCAGCCAACTCACCTGCCATGCGGCCAGCGACGGCAGCGCCGCCGCCAGCGGCCTGGACTGGAGCAGCGCCACCACGCTGCAGGCCGCGCTGGGCAGCGGGGCCTGCAGCAGCATCCGGCTCAAGCAGGGCATCTACCGGCCCACGGCGGGCACGGACCGCAGCGCCAGCTTTGCCATCAACGCCCCGGTGCACTTGCTGGGCGGCTACACCGGCAACAGCACCGCGCCCGAGGAACGCGCCACCGACCCGCGCCTGACCGTGCTGTCCGGCGACATCGATGGCAATGACAACAACCGCACGGGCGGCATCACGCCCGCCGCCACGGACATCCAGGGCGGCAACAGCTTCAACGTGGTGGTGATCGGCGGGCGGGGCAACAGCAGCAGCGGCGGCCCCTACACACGGGACAACACGCGGCTGGACACCCTCACCATCACGGCGGGCCAGTCCGGCGGCACCAGCTACCACGGCGCCGGCCTGTACTGCAACGGCGCGGGAGCGGGCAGCGCCTGCAGCCCCACGCTGCTCAACGTGGTGTTCAGCGGCAACAAGGCCGAGTCCAATGCCGGCCAGGGCGGCGCCCTCTACAACCTTTCCGACAACGCCGGCACCGCCAGCCCCCTGATCCGCCAGGCCAGCTTCAGCGGCAACAGCGCAGCCATGGGCGGTGCCATCTATAGCGAAGGCTGGGGCAACGGCGCCAATGCCATGGAGATACGCCAGTCCCTGTTCGCCGGCAATTCGGCCAGCGCGGACGCAGGCGCCCTCTACCACCTGGTACACGACACGGCCAATGCCCTGCGCATCGAGGACGTCACCTTCACCGGCAACCGCGCAGGCCGCCATGGCGGCGCCCTGTACTACCGGACGGAGGGCTCCACGTTCACGGGCAGTTCGCTGGTCCGCTTCACCACCTTCGTCGGCAACCAGGCGGGCACCAGCCAGGCGGACGGCGCAGGCCACGCTCTGTACAACGATGCCGCATGGCCCACCGGGTATGCCAACCCTGTCGCCCTGGTCTCCAGCATTCTGTGGAACGCGACTGGCACGACGGGCCCGGAGATCTACAACAAGGACGGCAACAACCCGCTGGTGAGCCTGGACTACAGCATTCTCAGGACCGTCAGCACCGCCGGCCTGCCGCCTGGCGCCATCGACATCGACGACAGGGGCACCAATCTTTTCGACCAGGACCCCCTGCTGGCAAGCCTGCACAACAACGGCGGCGCCACGCCGAGCCTGCTGCCGGCCGCAGGCTCGCCGGCCGTGGACGCCGTACCGTCCTACTACTGCAACGGCCTCATCGACCAGCGCGGCCAGGTGCGCCCCCAGGGCGCGGGCTGCGACATGGGCGCGGTGGAACTGCAGGGTGCCGCAGCCTTGATCGTGCAGGTCAGCACGCCAGGCGGCAGCGTGACGGCCGGCGACCTGCCCGTGCCCCTGGACGGCGGCATCGTGCAATGCACGCAGCCTTCCGGCGGCGGCACACCGGCACAGTGCAGCGCCAGCTACCCCTCCGGCGCCCAGACCCTGGTCACGCTGACGGCCACGCCCGCGCCGGCCTACAGGTTCGCAGGCTGGGGCAATGACTGCAGCGGCAACGCCACCTCCTGCACCGTGACCATGGACCGGGCGCGCAACGTGCTGGCCATGTTCGTGCCCGACACCACGTACACGGGCTCCGGCCCCGGCGGCGCCGTCACCCTGGCCCTGGACAGCCCCAGCGGCGGCTGCGTGCTCGACGGCGCGCCCGCCTTCACGGCAGCCACCGGCAGCCTGCCCGCGGGGCACCGCTATCCCTGGGGACAGGCCAGCTTCCAGGCCATGTACTGCATGCCAGGCGAGAAGCTGGGCGTCACGCTCACGCTGCCCGAGGCCATTCCCGCCAATGCCCGGCTGTTCAAGTACCTGGACCAGCAATGGGTGCCCTGGCCCATCGACAGCCTGCAGGGCCGCACGCTGCGCTTTTCCGTCACCGACAACAACGGCAGCGCCACCGCCACCGCCACGGGCGACAGCAATCCCGCGCCGGGTGCCATCAGCGACCCCGTGCTGCTGGCCGTGCCGCTGGCGGGTCCTGCCGGCCCCACGGCCACGCCCGTGCCGGGCCTGGGCCTGCCCGCCCTGGCGCTGCTGGGCCTCTTGACCGCTGCAGGCGCGGCGCTGTCGCGAAGGGAGAGGAGTTCACGGAAAATCGGCGCTGGCACATCGCCACGCACCCCCAGGAGTTCCTCATGACCGCATCCGCAAGCCGGAGCCCGCTTTCACGCCGCAGCCTGCTGGCCGCCAGCGCAGCCACCGGCCTGGCCCTTTGCGAAAGCGCCCTGGCCGCTCCCGCCGCCCCCGGAAAAAGCACCGAAGCCGCCGTGCTCACCATCAGCGGCCCCGGCGTGCGCGGCAACCGGGGGCCGCTGGACCCGGTGGCCGACCTGCTGCTGAAAAACCATGGCCTGGCCTTCGACTCGGCCTGGACCACAGGGGCCGGTGCGCTGGAGCGCCTGCCCACGGTGGAGATCACGCCCCATATCGAATACGACGGCCAGCCCCACCGGCTGCGCGGCCCGCTGCTGGCCACCGTGCTGCAGGCGGCCGGCGTGGACAGCGCCGCCACAGCGGCCAGGGGCCAGTGGATCACCCTGCAGGCCATCGACGGCTACCGCGCCCAGCTGCCGCTGGCCCAGGCCCTGCAATGGCGCATGCTGCTGGCCACGCACATGGACGGCCGGCGCCTGGGCCTGGGCGGCCTGGGCCCGCAATGGGCCATGTACGACGCCGACCGCATTGCCGATCTGGCAGGCAAGCCGCTCAAGGAACGCTTTGCGCAGGCGCCCTGGGGGCTGTACCACATGGGGCTGCACGCGCAGCAACCCCAGGGCTGAACCTGGCTTCAGAGCGCGGCAGGACGCGCATTTGGAGTACCATTTCGCGATCGTCTCGGGGGATACGGGCTTGGCGGCCCGAAACAACTTAGGCGCAGCAGCCGCACGCCTTTCCATGAGGCAGCGGCTTTTTTCATCTTCCCGGTGCTGCGCCGGGGCACGGTTCCGTTTTGGCGGGGCTGTGCGGGACCTCCGCAAGGGGGTGCCGGTCCTACGTCCGGTCCGCCAACCTGCACAGTCCTGCCACCTCTCTTGGCGGAGTGGCGGCAGGCTCTTTATGTCACGTAGGAGCTGCCATGGCTGACATCACTCCATCCGGCGAAACAATCGCTGCCCCTCCCACTTCCACCCTATGCCCCCCAGGGAAGAGGCCAGTCTGTACTACCTCATTTCCGAATACGAGGTCTACCGAGTGCAGGACTGCATGCGGCAGATCGGGCTGGTAGTAGACCTGTGCTGCATGAGTGCACCTGGCCAGCAGTTGAGCGACCTGGGCGGCCTGCTGAGTTTCCTGATCGCGCAGCAGCGCGCGCTGCGGGGCACGCTGCAGACCGTGCAGGCGCGCCAGGCGACGCCGGGGCCGGCATGTGACCCGGACCCCGGGGGTTGATCAGGCCAGGTGCTGGTCGAAGAAGGCCAGCGTGCGGTCGCGCGCCTGCAGGGCGCTGGCCTCGTCGTAGGCGCTGCGCTGGTCGCAGTTGAAGCCGTGGTCGGCGTCGTACAGGTGCACCTGCACATGCTTTTGCGCCTGGGCGAAGGCCTGCACGGCGTCCACGGGAATGTGCGTATCGCGCCGGCCGAAGTGGGCGATGACGGGGCACAGCGGCTCGCGGCCCATCTCCAGCGGCGTGGTCATGCCGCCGCCGTAGTAGCAGGCCGCAGCCGACAGGCTGGGCAGGTTGCAGGCCGCGCGCCAGGCCCACAGGCCGCCCCAGCAAAAGCCCACGATGCCCACCTTGCCGCCGGGCACCAGCGTGGCGGCATGGGCGATGGCGGCCTCGATCTCGGGCAGCACGCCGGGCTGGGGCAGCGCCTCGGCGGCGGATTTCAGCGCCATGCCCTTGGCACGGTCGGCGTCGCCGTAGCCCAGGTCCACACCGGCCTCGACACGCGTGAACAGTGACGGCGCCACGGCCACATAGCCGCGGGCAGCCAGGCGGTCGGCCACGGCGCGGATATGGGCGTTGACGCCGAAGATCTCCTGCAGCACCACGACGGCGCCGCGCGCGGGCACATCGGGCCGCGCCACCCAGGCCGGCGAAGACGTGCCATCCAATGAAGTCAACTGCACAAAACTGCCCATGTCCGCGTTCCTTTCTGTCTGAGAACCTGTTGTGATTTCCCGGTGGGCGGACGCGCCCCGCAATGCTGTAATGGCGGCGGGCCGGCCCGTGCGGCAATTCTTTCACAGGAGACATTCGATGGAACGAAAAGTCGTGCGTACCGGCAAGGGCCGGGCACAGGTGGGCGGCGGCAACCTACAGGGAATGCGATGGACCTCAAACCGCTGATCACGCTGGTGGCCATCATCAACCCGCTGGCCATCGTCCCCTTCTTCATCCACTACACCGAGGGATTCAGCGCCCAGCAGCGCCAGCAGACCATTCGCACGGCGGCGCTGGCCTCGTTCTGCGTGATCGCGGCCTGCGCCATCATCGGACTGCAGGTGCTGGACTTCTTCAACATCTCGCTGCAGAGCTTCCAGGTGGGCGGCGGCCTGCTGCTGCTGATCAGCGCCATGAACATGCTCAACGCCCGCCCGGCCGAGGAACGGCCCAACGCGCCCACGCTTGTCGCTGGCGCGGAAAAGGCCGCCATGGGCAACAGCATTGCCGTGGTGCCGCTGACGATTCCGCTGCTGACGGGGCCGGCCTCCATGTCCACCGTGGTGATCTACGCCGACCAGGCACGCACCATCTGGCAGCACCTGGCCCTGGTGGGCTATGGCGTGGTGGTGGCGCTGGTGGTGATGGTCTGTTTTTCGCTGGCCGACCCGATCGCCCGCGTGCTGGGCAAGACCGGCATCAACGTGATGACGCGGCTCATGGGCCTGATCCTCGCTGCCCTGGCCGTGGAGGTGATGGCGGGTGGACTGGTGAAGATCTTCCCCATCCTGGCCTCGCCCGCGATCATGCCCTGAGCGGGCTGGCTGATTGACGAGCTGGCTGATTGCGGGCCTGCCGGCTCAGGCCGGCACGGCCCGCGCGCGGTCGGCGCTGCCGTCGCAGGCACCGCCGCAGCCCGTGATGGGCTGCTCGGGCAAGGCCTCAGGGTGTGCCAGGGAGCCCGTGGCGGGATCGAAGCCCGCACTGCGCAAATGCAGGGCCAGCGCCGCATCCATGGTCTGCGCATGGTGCACGAACCAGGCCGCCAGCTCGCCCGCCATGCTGCGGATCACGGCCAGGTCCCCGGCCGCCGCCTTGTTCGCCCCCTCGCGCATCACCTGCAGCACCACCTTGTGCTGCAGGCTGTGGCAGTTGGTGCTGGTAAAGCGCGTGGACTGCATCCAGCGGTCTTCCTGGTCGAAATGCACCTGCGTATGCGCGATCAACTCATCCCAGCGCGTGCACAGCTGCGCATCATCGGCCGCCTCCACCTCGGCCAGCAGCAGCACGAACTCCTGGTGCACCTCGTCCATGGCGGGCAACTCCAATGCCAGCGCCCCGCTCCATTCCAGTACGGCCATACGCTTCTCCTGCCTTCATCATGAAAGCCTGCAGCTTAGGAACAGCACCGCCCAACCCGTTTGACCCACATCAGCCAACCCGAAAACAGCAAAGCCCCGCGAGCGGGGCTTGGTCAAGGCGGATAAAACTGGCGCGGCCAAAAGGCCAGGGGCACCGAGCAAGAGCCGCCTCGCGGCGAAGGTGCCGTCCCCCTCCCTTGCGAAGCAAGTAGAGAGGGGGAAGGCGCGCAGCGCCTCAGGGGGTGCCTACCAGCTTACTGTCCAAACTTCCGCTTGGCATCAGCCACGCAGGTGTCCTTGGCGTCACCGCTCATGGTGTCGCAGCGGGCCTTGGCAGCCTTGTAGTCGGCTTCGCGGGTTTCCTCGGCAGCGTCCTTGCGGGTTTCGGCCACGTTGGCAGCCTTGGCTGCGGAGTTGGCAGCGGGCTCGGCCTGCGCCTTGTTCACCTTGGCGGCTTCGACGGCGCGTACATGGGCAGCCTTGGCATCCTTCACGCAGACATCCTTGGCGTCGCCCTTGAGGTCGTCGCACTTTTCCTTGGCGATGTCGTAGTCCGCATCAGCCTTGGCCTTGAGGGCCTTTTCGCTGTTCTTGGGCGAAGGATTGCGGCGCGATTCCAGTTCGGCCTTGGCCACGTTTTCCTGGCCCTTGGCCTGCTTCTCGCAGACGTCCTTGGCGTTGTCCTTCAGCGGCTTGCACTGTTCCTTGGCAGCCTTGTACTCGGCCTCGATCTGGTTCTTGGCGGCCGTGTGCTCGGCATTGGTCATGGCCATGGCGCCGGAGGCCATCAGGCCCAGGGCGACGGCGGACAGCATGTGGCGAAAGCGTTGCGGTGTTTGCATGATGGAACTCCTTGTATTTGTACTGAAGCGGCCCTTGGTGCCTGCGGCGGCGGGCCATTGGTGCGTGCCCTCAGGCACGCTGGCTGTCGGGGAGCGGGTGGTGGCGCCGGCCAGGGCGTCCGTGCCACCCGCGGGGTCCACCCTCGTCAGTCTTCGAAGCGGAAGTCGGGGTTGCGCTTTTGCCAGTCGGTCAGCTGCTTTTCGGCAGCGTCGCGGGCCAGGCCCTGGCGCTCCTGCAGCTTGCCCAGGAATTGCTCGCGCTTGCCGGCGATCACGTCCAGATCGTCATCGGTGAGCTTGCCCCATTGCTCACGGATCTTGCCGGTGAATTGCTTCCAGTTGCCCTTGATGCGGTCTTCATTCATGGCTTGGTCCTTTCAGTGATGTTGAAGTCGTGCCGTGCAATCAGGCCTTGTTTTTTCAAAGCCGCGATCTGCATCAGCGACGGTTCCACTGTAAAAAACCTGGGGGCTGCGCGCCGTAGTCTGGACCTAGTGTTGACGGTCGTCCCAGGGGCAGCCGAGACGGTGGGATCGGGACTACAGCCCCTGACGGACGCGCGGGAAGCGCTGGGTCAGGCGCCCGCCCAGGCGCCTCTGTGGTCCACCCCGCATATCGGCGCGTACGGCTCGCTGGGGTCCTTGCGCAAAAGGAAAGTGCAGAGAAATTCACCGCCCAGATAGACGGTATGAGGCAAGCAGCCAAAGACGGTGCAAGGTCTAATTTTTCTCCAGAGAGGGAAAATTATTGACTGCGTGGATTGAAGATGATTTGCGCAAGCAGCTGTTTGCAGCAGCGCCCGCAAATGGCATCTGGATTGGAGACTTGGCTGAGATTGATTCAGACCGGGAGATCATCCTTGTGCGATTCGCAGGGCTGGACTTCTGGTTTCTGTTCCTTTCGCCCCATGCGGAGACTGGCAACGATCCCGAGCTCCTGCTCACGATGCTGGACAACCTGGACGCAAAGGACTTCGCTCCTGCAGAGTTCTCTCGGCTGGTCAAGTTTTGCCGCGCCGACGCAGAAGCGGACCACTTCAAACCTGATGGCTGGTGTCTGCCGGAAGCTTTCCAGATCTTCCAGTTCGTGCAAACGCTTTGCAGCGTGATGGTGTTCTATCTCGATGAGATGCAGGAGATCGAACAGTTCTTTTATTTCCCGGCATCTCCTCGGCTGGAGCGCCTGTACAACAGGACCTTCAAAGCGCTATCGCAAAGGCTCGATGGAAGCCTCGTTGCTATACTTCATTCGACAGGAGCCTGCCATGCTTACCAAAGAACGTGCCGACATCAACACCGAAGTGCTCAGCCTGAAACAGGCCAGCATGTCGCGTGCGCTGATGGCTGCCCGCAAGGCAGTGAACACCGGCCTGCTCCGCACGCGTAGCAGCTCCAGCAAGGTGGCCTACACAAGGGAGTTAAGGGTCAAATCCTCCTGATTCAGGCGTAACTCAGGCGTAAGGCCTTCGCCCTGCCAAAGCCCAGCTCTGCTGGGCTTTTTGCTTGAAGGAGCGCGGTCAGGCTCACAAGCGCTGCAATCGCCCCGACGTGGCCTCGCCGAAGCGGCTCGAACCTGAGTCCACTCCACGAAGAAACAGCCGAACAGTGCAGTGCACCAATCGGCTGTTGTTGAGAGGGGAAGAAAGGAAAAACGGCGGGCTGGCGGCCAAAGCTACCGCTCAGTGCCCCTGCTGCCCCAGCCACTCATCGATCTGCGCAATGGCGGCATCGGCCGCCGTCGCCAGCGCCTTCGCGCCGCCTGCGGCATCGCCGGAGGCGGCAGGGCTGCGCACCTCGAACAGCTTCTGACCCAGCAGGCGGTCCACGGCACCGCTTTGCTCGACCAGGGTGGCGCGCAGGCGCACCACGCCGGCACTGGAGCCGGGCGCGTCGAAGACCTGGCTGAACTCTTCGATGTCCACGCGCAGCAGCGTGGGCACGGCACCCTGCAGGCGCGGCTGGGCCACGCTTTCGCTGCTGGCCAGCACGGGGCGCTGCAGGCCCAGCTGGCTGCGCAGGCGCTGCTGCAGCAGCAGGGCCGGAGGCTGGCTCCAGCGCGCCAGCTGGTAGGGGCGCAGTTCCTGGCCGTTGGCATAGGCCAGGCGGTAGAACATGGCGGTGCTGCCGTCGGACAGGGCGGGGGCCTCCACATCGGCCAGCGCCAGCGGCGTGCGTGCCTGCGGGGCGGCGGATGTTGCGGACTGCCCGGGCGCGGACAGCGGCGCCAGGCCGAAGTCATAGCGCGCAGGCTGGGCAGGGGGCTGCGGCAGGGCCGAGCAGCCGGCCAGCACGATCAGGGCGGCGGCCAGTCCAGCGCTGGCCACGGCGGTCTTGCGAGATAGGGGCATGCGGATTCCTTGGGTCAGGGCTGGGTGGCTGCGGACGGGACGACGAAGCCGGGCTCGCCCGGCCCCGGGCGGGCCTGGCCCGGCCCGTAGATCACGGCCTGCGGGTTGTCGCTGAAGCGGCTGGCCGCCGTACCCATCTGGCGCGCGGCGCGCGAGACATCGTCGGCCGCGCGGTTGGCGTGCGGCACCGTGCTGCGCCCCAGCGAATCGGCCATGCGGGTCAGTGCGCGCGTGCTCTGGGCGATCTGCTCCAGCGGTCCGTCCTGCGCGTTCACCCGGCGCACGGTCTGCTGCAGCTCGGAGGCCACGGCGGCGGCTCCGTTGCTGGCCTTCTCCAGCGACTGCAGGGTGTTGTGGGCGTCGGCGGCGAGCTGCGGCACCTGGGTGGACAGCGTGCGGTCCAGGTTCTGCGTGAGCTGCTGCACGCCTGCGGCGGCGGCCGCAATGTTCTCCAGCGCCTGGCTCACGCGCTTTTGGTTGTCGGTGTCCAGCATGTCGCTGAGGCGGCGCGAGATTTCATCGGCGCGCTCCAGCAGCACCTGCCCCTGGTCGGCCAGCATGCTCAGCGGCGACGAGCGCAGCGGCAGGCGCGGCAGCCCGCTGGGGCCCGGCGGCAGCTGGGGCTGCGGCTGGTCCGCATCATCGAGCTGCACATGGGCCAGGCCCGTGACGCCCTGGTAGCCCAGCACGGCGAACGTGGTGGGCGTGATGGGCGTGTTCACGCCGATGGCGATGCGGATCAGCACATTGCCATTGGTCTGCGGATCGAACCCGATGCGCGTGACCTTGCCCACCGCCACGCCCTTGTAGCGCACGGCCGCCTGGGCCTGCAGGCCGCTGATGCCGTCCTTGGTGGACAGCTCGTACTCGTTGTACTGCCGCGTATCGCGCGTCAGCCAGATCGCCAGCCCCGCCAGCAGGGCCGCCACGACCAGCACGAAAATGCCGGCCGCCATGGCATGTGATTTGTTTTCCATATCAATGGTCCATAACGTTGAGCCCAGCAAAGCAAGGCATGGGGCCACAGCCCCAAGGGCCAGCACTCAGAGCGCAGCCTTCAAAACCGGCGCGCCCCAAGGCAAGGGACACCGAGCAAGGGCCGCCCCGCCGCGAGGGTGTCGTCCCCCCCCGCAAAGCGAGAGGGGGGAAGGCGCGAAGCGACTCAGGGGGGCTTCTCATACCGTGCTCATCGCGCGCCTGCCGCGCTCCCCCTGGAAGAAATGCTCGATGAACGGATGCTTGAACTCGGCCACCTCGCGCGGCGGGCCGCTGACCAGCACCTTCTTCTCGGCCAGCACGGCCACGCGCGAGGACAGGGCGAACAGCGTGTCCAGGTCGTGCGTGACCATGATGACGGTCAGGCCCAGCTCGGCACGCAGCTCGCGCAGCAGTTCGCAGAATTCGTCGGAGCTGGTGGGGTCCAGCCCGGCCGTGGGCTCGTCCAGCAGCAGCAGGGGCGGGTCCATGATCAGCGCCCGCGCCAGCGCCACGCGCTTGATCATGCCGCCCGAGAGATCGGCCGGCATGCGCGAGGCATGCTCGGGCTTGAGGCCCACCATCTGCAGCTTGACCAGGGCCGCGTCGCGCACCAGGTCGTCGGGCAGCGTGCCCTGCTCGCGCAGCGCGAAGGCCACGTTGTCCAGCACGCTGAAGGCCGAGTACAGCGCCCCATGCTGGAACAGCATGCCCACGCGGCTGGCGGCGCCCTCGCGGCCCATTTCGCTGGCCGGGCGGCCCAGCACTTCGACACGGCCCTTGGTGGGCTCCAGCAGCCCCAGCATCTGGCGCAGCAGCACGGTCTTGCCCGTGCCCGAGCCGCCGACGATGGACAGCATCTCGCCACGCTGCACATCCAGGT
This sequence comes from Delftia sp. UME58, assembly GCF_014170385.1. Taxonomy (NCBI): domain Bacteria; kingdom Pseudomonadati; phylum Pseudomonadota; class Betaproteobacteria; order Burkholderiales; family Comamonadaceae; genus Delftia; species Delftia sp. UME58. The sequence goes on along the minus strand of NZ_LZZV01000047.1, from coordinate 29,901 downwards.
CCAGGTCCTGGTGCACGGCAAAGGCGTTCTCGCCTTCGCCGAACACGCTCCACAGCCCGGCAATGCGCACGATGGGCTCGTCGGCTGCGGGCGTGGGGGAGGTTTCGGTGTCCATGGCCATCAGATGCCTACGTCCTTGAACAAGATGGCGAAGATCGCATCCACCACGATGACCATGGTGATGGCCGTCACCACCGAGGCCGTCGTGCCCTTGCCCAGGCTCTGCGTATTGGGCTCCACGCGCAGGCCCCAGTGGCAGCCGATCAGGGCGATGAGGGCGCCGAAGACCACGGATTTGCCCATGGCGATCCAGAGGTTGCCGATCTTCACGGCGGCAGGCAGGGCCTCGGCGAAGTAGGCGCCCGTGACGCCCATGGTCAGGTCGGCCGCGAGCATGCCGCCGGCCAGCGCGGCCAGCGTGGTCCACAGCGAGACCAGGGGCATGGCGATGGCCAGCGCCAGCGCGCGCGGCAGCACCAGGCGAAAGCCGTGCGGTATGCCCATGACCTGCATGGCATCCAATTCCTCGGTCACGCGCATGACGCCGATCTGGGCGGTGATGGCCGAGCCCGTGCGGCCGGCCACCAAAATGGCCGCCAGCAGCGGACCCAGCTCGCGGATCAGCGAGATGCCCAGGATGTTGACGATAAAGGATTCAGCCCCGAACTGGCGCAGCTGCAGCGCCATCAGGTAGGCCAGCACCACGCCGATCAGAAAGCCCACCAGGGCCGTGATGGGCAGGGCCGTGGCGCCCATGGAGTAAAGATGGCCGGAGATGTCGCGCCAGGGCCCCCGGTGCGGGGCACGCGCAAAGCGCAGCAGGTCGATCAGCAACTGGCCGATGAGCCGCGTCATCTGCGCGAAATGGCCGCAGGCGTTGATCACCAGGCAGCCCAGGCTGTCGATGCGCTCCAGCAGGTTCGGGCGCGGGGGCGGCGGCGCAGGCTCCTTGGAGAAGCGGCCCACGCGCTCGAGCATGGCGCGCTGCGCATCGCTGGCCGCGAGACGCGCGGGCAGGCGACGGCCCCAGTGGTTCCACAGCAGTTGCGCACCCACGTGGTCCAGCCAGTCCAGCCCTTCGAGGTTCCAGCCCAGGTCATCGCCCTTGGCATCGGCCAGCTGCGCACGCAGCCTGCGCCATTGCGCCCGCCGGCCCAGCTCGGCCGCGCCCCAGGAGCCGGTCAGCAACGCCCACTGGCCGTCAGTGTCGCGGCGCAGGCTGCATTGGGGGGGATTGTTGAGGGCAGACAAGTGCGGAAAGTCCTTGGGGGTTGCGAAGGCGGGGCGCGCAGGCAGGGCCGGGCGGCATTGCAGCCAAGACCGCAGGATAACCGAGCGGCACGGGCCGCAGATTGCCTGGCAACGCCGTGCGCGCGACAGCTTTGCCCTACGCATGCAATTTTTATCAAAAAACCAGCGGAACTGCCATTGCTGCTGCATGCGATGCTGCAAAAAAAGGAGTCCAGCGCGCTTTCCCTCTCGACAGTGCGCATGCCGTCCGCACAATGGGTCGAAGCACCAACCCCGGCTCCCAAGGACGTTCCGGCCCGCAGCGGACGCCCGCCCATCTCCATGAGCAACACCACCTTCGACTACATCGTCATCGGCGCCGGCACGGCGGGCGCCCTCCTGGCCAATCGGCTTTCGCGCGATGGCCGCAGCCGCGTGCTGCTGATCGAGGCGGGCGCCAAGGACGACTACCACTGGATCCACATCCCCGTGGGCTACCTGTACTGCATCGGCAATCCGCGCACCGACTGGCTCTACCAGACCGAGCCCGACGCAGGGCTCAACGGCCGCAGCCTGCGCTATCCGCGCGGCAAGACGCTGGGCGGCTGCTCCAGCATCAACGGCATGATCTACATGCGCGGCCAGGCCCGCGACTACGACGGCTGGGCCGAGCTGACCGGCGACGACGCCTGGCGCTGGGACCAGGTGCTGCAGGCCTTCCGCCAGCATGAAAGCCATTGGCGGCTGGACGCCGGCGGCAACGCCGATGCGGGCTTTCGTGCCCTGCACGGCGGCACGGGCACAGGCGGCAGCGCCGAATGGCGCGTGGAGCGGCAGCGCCTGCGCTGGGACATCCTGGACGCCTTTGCCCAAGCCGCGCAGCAGGCCGGCATTCCGGCCACCGAGGACTTCAACGGCGGCAGCAACGAGGGGGTGGGCTACTTCGAGGTCAACCAGAAGGGCGGCCTGCGCTGGAACACCGCCAAGGCCTTCCTGCGGCCCACCTGCTATGGCCGCCCCAATTTCGAGCTGTGGACCCATGCCCAGGTCAGCCAGCTGCTGTTCGAGCCATTGCCCGCCGGCGGCCTGCGCTGCAGCGGCGCCCAGGTCTGGACCGGCTCGGAAATGGTCAACGTGCAGGCAAGCCAGGAGGTGCTGCTGTGCGCGGGCGCCGTCAACTCCCCGCAGATCCTGCAGCTGTCGGGCATCGGCCCGGGCGCGCTGCTGCAGAACCACGGCATTGCCGTGCGCCACGACCTGCCCGGCGTGGGCGAGAACCTGCAGGACCATCTGCAGATCCGCTCGGTCTACAAGATCAAGGGCGCGCGCACGCTGAACACCATGGCCAATTCGCTGTGGGGCAAGGCCGGCATCGGCCTGGAATACCTGCTGCGCCGCAGCGGGCCGATGAGCATGGCACCCTCCCAGCTGGGGGCCTTCACGCGCAGCAGCCCGCAGCAGGCGCACCCCAATATCCAGTACCACGTGCAGCCGCTGTCGCTGGACGCCTTCGGTGAGCCGCTGCACGGTTTTCCTGCCTTCACGGCCAGCGTCTGCAACCTCAATCCCACGAGCCGGGGCACGGTGCGCATCCACAGCGGGGACTTCCGCCAGGCGCCGGCCATTGCGCCGCACTACCTGTCCACACCCGAGGACCGGCAGGTGGCCGCCGACAGCCTGCGCGTGACGCGCCGCATCGTCGGCCAGAGCGCACTGGCGCGCTTCGCCCCCGAGGAATGGAAGCCCGGCGTGCAGTACCAGAGCGACGAGGATCTGGCACGCCTGGCAGGCGACATCGCCACCACCATCTTCCACCCCGTGGGCACGACGAAGATGGGCCGCGCCGACGACCCCATGGCCGTGCTGGACAGCCGCCTGCGCGTACGCGGCGTGCAGGGCCTGCGCGTGATCGACGCAGGCGCCATGCCGCGCATCACCAGCGGCAATACCAACAGCCCGACGCTGATGATGGCGGAGAAGGCCGCCGGCTGGATTCTTGCGGACCGGCAGGGGCAGACCGGGACAGGGACAACGACCGCTGCGGCGGCACCAGCCGACGCAGCGGTGGCGATGACGGCCTGAGGAGCTGCAAGCCTGGGCGGGCCAGGGTTGTCGTGGGCCAAAGCGGATAGGCGAGGAATGAATGGTCGCCCTGGCGTCAAAGCCCCGGCGCCCGATGCTCACGGCCCTTTGCTGGTGCAATCCCGCACTTTTGCGGTAACTGCGGGAAATCCCCGATGCACCACCCAGGTGCGACCATTAAAGTCCACCCACTCTCGCGGCACCACAGTGCTGCACAAGAGGGGCCGAGGAGACAACTCGTACACAACCAGATCAACATTCATAAATAGCATCCCAAGATGCATTTCCCAAAGCGCCGGCAAGTCCGGCGCTTTTTTTATGCCCGCGGCCAGCCGGCTGCGGCACCTGGGCGGTGCGACAATCGCCGCCCTATGGAATGGATCATCGTCTCGCTGGCCTCGATGCTGGCCGGCTTCGTGGACGCCATCGTGGGCGGCGGGGGCCTCATCTTGCTGCCCGCGCTGTTCGCCACCTTCCCCACCGCACCGCCCGCCACGCTGCTGGGCACCAACAAGAGCGCCTCGGTCTGGGGCACGGCCATGTCCACCTGGCAGTACGGCCGCAAGGTGCAGTTGCCCTGGCGCGCAATGATGCCGGCGGCCTGCGTGGGCATGGCGGGCTCTTTTGCGGGCGCCTGGGCCGTCACGCAGATCTCCCCCGATTTCCTGCGCCGGCTGCTGCCGCTGGTGCTGCTGGGCGTGCTGGTCTACACGCTGGCGCGCAAGGACATGGGCCGCCACCACACGCCGCACTATTCGGGCCGCGCCGAGACGCTGATCGCCTGCGCCATCGGCCTGGTGATCGGCTTCTATGACGGCTTCTTCGGCCCCGGCACGGGCAGCTTCTTCGTGTTCCTGTTCGTGCGGCTGATGGGCTATGACTTCCTGAACGCATCGGCCTCGGCCAAGCTGCTGAACATGGCCACCAACCTGGCGGCGCTGGCGCTGTTCGCGCTCAAGGGCCATATCTGGTGGCACCTGGCCGTGCCCATGGCGGTGGCCAATGTGCTGGGCGCCATGCTGGGCACGCACATGGCCCTGCGCCATGGAACGGGCTTTGTGCGCGGCATTTTCATCGGCGTGGTGAGCCTGCTGATCCTCAAGACCGGCTACGACGCCTTCATCGCCTGAGCACAGGCCAGCGGCATTGGCAACACCTGCCATCGGCATTGGCGACGGCAACCTTCTATAATTGCCGACTTTTCGCCTTGAGCTGCGGCGGCTGGTGCATGTCGCACCCCTGCCAGCGGCCGTACCCGACCAGCCGACCAGCCGCAAAAAACCGGCCCCGCCGTCCATGGCCCATGCACCGATCCGTGCCTTGGCGCTTTCTTCAACCTGCGGCGCCGGGGTCAGGTCCTGAGCGACAGCCCTCCTGGAGCTTCCATGAAACGCATTACCGTCATCGTCGCCGCCGCGCTGGCCCTGTGGACCGCCGCAGGCGTTCAGGCCCGCCCCTTCGACGCCATCCAGAAGGAAGGCACGCTGCGCCTGGCCACCGAGGGCTACTACGCGCCCTTCGCCCATTTCGAGGGAAAGCAGCTGACCGGCTTCGAGGTCGAGCTGGCCCAGATGATGGCCGCCAAGATGGGCGTGAAGTACGAGTGGAAGACCATCAGCTTCGACGCCCTGCTCACCGGCCTGCAGCAGGACCGCTGGGATCTGGTGATCTCCTCGCACGGCATCACGCCCGAGCGCGAGAAGGCCGTGACCTTCACACAGCCCCACTACTGCTCTGGCGCCATCGTGGTGTCGCTGGACCCGGCCATCCGCTCGGCCAAGGACCTGGCGGGCAGGACGGTGTCGGTGCAGACCGGCTCCACCTATATGCAGTACATGGAGAAGACCATGCCCGGCATCAAGCGCCTGGTCAACTTCCCCACCAACGAGGCCGCGCGCAATGCGCTGCTGTCCAAGCGCGTGGACGCCTGGGTGACCGAACGCTTCATTGCCAAGGAACTGCAGCAGAAGAACCCCAATGCCCAGCTCAAGCAGGGCGAGTTGCTGCTGGTCGAGCGCATCGCCGCCGCCGTGGCCAAGGACAACAAGTCGCTGGCCGACGCCTGGAACAAGGCCTTCAAGGAAGCCCTGGCCGACGGCAGCTACGCCAAGCTGTCGCAGAAATACTTCCACGAAGACATCCGCTGCCCTGACTGAGGCCCCGGGCAGATCTGCCCGACCGGCGCCCACTTGCAGGGCGCCTTTTTGTTTCTAGCCCACCTATGCTTACCGTCCTCTGGCCCGCCCACTGGAGCCGCTCGCAGCGCAGCAACGCCACCCTGGTCACGGCCCTGCTGCTGATGGTGCTCGTGGTTTCGCTGCTGGGGCAGTTGCTGTCCCTGCTGCCCGAGCCCATAGGCTCCAACGCCGACACCTTCGCCGAAGGCGCGCGCACCACGCTGTATCTGACGCTGGCCAGCGGCGCCGCCGGCCTGGTGCTGGGCATCGCCGCCGCGCTGGCGCGCACCTCGCGCACGGCCGCCCTGCGCTGGGCTGCGGGCTTTTATGTCTGGGCGATCCGCGGCACGCCGCTGCTGGTGCAGATCCTGTTCATCTACTTCGCGCTGCCGGTGCTGATCCCGGGCCTGAACCTGCCCGACTTCGCCGCCGCCTGCATTGCGCTGGCGCTGAACGTGGGCGCCTACAACGCCGAAGCCGTGCGCGCCGGCCTGCAGGCGGTGCCGCGCGGCCAGGCCGAGGCCGCACGCGCACTGGGCCTGCCGCGCAGCCGCGTCTTCATGGACGTGGTGTTCCCGCAGGCCTTCAAGATCTCGCTGCCGCCGCTGGTGAGCAACTTCGTGGCCCTGCTCAAGGATTCGTCGCTGGCGTACGCCATCGGCGTGGTGGAGCTGACCAATGTGGGCAACCGCATCCAGTCGGCCACCTTCCAGCCCGTGGAGACCCTGGTCACCGTGGGCGTGACCTACCTGGTGCTGACCACGCTGGTGACCCAGGTCACGGCTGCCGTGGAGTACCGCTTCGACGTGGAGGGCCGCCACAAATGAGCGCCGACAAGCTGGCACGGGGCATGCCCTACATCGTGGCCGAGAAGGTCACCAAGTCCTTCGGCAGCCACCAGGTGCTCAAGGGCGTTTCCACGCAGTTCTGCACAGGCGAGGTGACGGTGATCATCGGCGCCTCGGGCTCGGGCAAGTCCACGCTGCTGCGCGCCATCAACCGGCTGGAGCCGCACGACGGCGGGCGCATCACCATCGACGGCGTCGAAGTCACCGACAACGAAGCCACGCTGCAAAAGCAGCGCTGCGAAGTGGGCATGGTGTTCCAGCAGTTCAACCTGTTCGGCCACATGACGGTGCTGGACAACGTGACCCTGGCGCCGCGCCGCATCCACAAAACGCCGCGCGCCCAGGCCAATGCCAAGGCCATGGCCCTGCTGGAGCGCGTGGGCATGCAGGCCCATGCCCACAAGTACCCGTGGCAGCTGTCGGGCGGCCAGCAGCAGCGCGTGGCCATTGCCCGCGCCCTGGCCATGGAGCCGCAGGTGATGCTGTTCGACGAGCCCACCAGCGCGCTGGACCCGGAGATGGTCCAGGAAGTGCTGGACGTGATGCGCGAGCTGGCACGCGGCGGCATGACCATGATCGTGGTCACCCACGAAATGGGCTTCGCCCGCGAGGTCGCCGACCGCGTGATGTTCTTCGACCAGGGCTGCATCGCCCACGAGGCCCCGCCGGCCGAGTTCTTCGGCAACCCGGCCAGCGAGCGGATCGCGGCGTTCATCGGCCGCATGGGGCATTGAGGCCGGGGCCAGCGCACGCAGGCTGCTCAAGAAAACAAAGAGCCGGCAATGCCGGCTCTTTTGCTTTCTCAATCCTCCAGCTCGCCAGCAGACGGCGGCGGCAGCGCGGCGGGGCGGTTGGATGCCACGGGTGCCGATGCCTCGGGCGGCTCGTAGCGCGGCAGGCCGGGCAGGTTCACGGTTTCTGCGTCCAGCGTGATTTCGGAGACGCGGCGCGGGGCGCCTATGGGCACGCCGGCCTGGCCCTTGCGCATGGCGGCCATGTCCTCCAGGCTGGGGTAGCGGCCCAGCAGCCAGTAGTCGAACACGCGGCGTGCCAGCGGCGCGGCGGCGGCGGCGCCGAAGCCGGCGTTCTCCACGATGACGGCGACGGCGATGGTGGGGTTGTCGGCCGGCGCGTAGGCGATGTACAGCGAGTGGTCGCGCTGGAACTCGGACAGGCGCGAGGCGTTGTACTTCTCGTTCTGGCGCACGCCCACGGCCTGGGCCGTGCCGGTCTTGCCGGTGGAGGTGTAGGGTGCGTTGCCGAAGATGCCGCGCGAGGTGCCCTCCACCGTCACGGCGGCCACGGCGGCGCGCACGGCTTCCACGTTCTCGGGCTTGTAGCCCATGCTGGTGCCGGGGTCCTTGTTGATGGCCGAGAACTGCTGCGTCACGGCATCGACACGGCCCACGGCCAGGTGGGGCCGGTGCTTGACGCCCTTTGCCGCCAGCGTGGACATGGCGTTGGCCAGCTGCAGGATGGTGAAGTTGTTGTAGCCCTGGCCGATGCCCAGCGAGATGGTCTCGCCCGCGTACCACTTCTTCTGCTCGGGCCGCTTGTAGGTGTTGCGCTTCCACTCGGTGCTGGGCAGCACGCCGCGCGCCTCGCCGCGCACGTCGATGCCGGTGATCTGGCCGAAGCCCAGCGGCTTCATGTAGTCGTGGATCATGTCCACGCCCATGTCGTTGGCCAGCATGTAGTAGTACACGTTGGACGACTTGATGATGGAGCGGCGCAGATTGGTCGGCCCGTTGGGGTGGCCCGAGCGGAAGGTATGGCCGCCGAAGGTCCAGCTGCCGTTGTCCATGATGGTGGTGTCGGGACGGCGCTTGCCCGACTCCAGCGCGGCAATCGCCATGAAGGGCTTGTAGGTGGAGCCCGGCGGATAGGTGCCCCGCAGCGCGCGGTTGAGCAGCGGGCGGTTGATGGATTCGTTGAGCGCGGCCCAGCTTTCCTGGTCGATGCCATCGACGAAGAGATTCAGGTCGAAGGTCGGGCGGCTGACCATGGCCAGCAGCTCGCCGCTGCGCGGATCGATGGCCACCAGGGCGCCACGGCGGTCGCCGTACAGCTCCTCCACCATGCGCTGCAGCTTGATGTCCAGCGACAGCACCAGGCTGTCGCCCGGCGTGGCGGGGCGGCTGCCGAGCTTGCGCACGGCATGGCCGCCGGCCGAGGTTTCCATTTCTTCCCAGCCGGTCTGGCCGTGCAGGTCGGTTTCGTAGCTCTGCTCCACGCCCAGCTTGCCGATGACGTCGGTGCCCCGGTAGTTGGCGGCGTCGTCGGAGTCTTCCAGTGCTTCCTTCTCGCGCTGGTTGATGCGGCCGATGTAGCCGATGACGTGGCTGGCCGTGTCCTGCATGGGGTAGGTGCGGAACAGCCGTGCCTTGATGTCCACGCCCGGGAAGCGGTAGCGCTGCGCGGCGAAGCGCGCGACCTCGTCATCGGTCAGGCGCGTGCGGATGGGCAGGGAGTCGAAGCTGCGGGAATCATCCACCAGGCGCTTGAACTTGCGCCGGTCGCGCGGCGTGATCTCGACGATCTCGGCCAGGCCGTCGATGGTCTCTTCAAGGTTGCCCGCGCGCGAGGGCATGATCTCCAGCGTGTAGGCCGAGTAGTTGGTGGCCAGCACCACGCCGTTGCGGTCCAGGATCTGGCCCCGGTTGGGCACGATCGGCACCACGGCCGTGCGGTTGCTTTCGGCGCGCTCGGCCAGCTCCTCATGGCGCTGCACCTGCAGCACCAGCAGCCGCGCCACCACCAGCCCGAAGGCCAGCAGCACCACCACGCTCATCACCCATGCGCGCAGCCTGAATCGCTGCAGCTCGGCTTCTGTATTGCGGATTTCCATCACGCGTCAAGCCTCACAGGGGACGGTTCTCGTCACTGTCCGGCGGTCGGCGCTGCGGCGCCAGCAGCAGGCCGCTGACCAGGGGCCACAGCAGGGCCTCGATCAGGGGGGCCACCACCACCAGCAGGCCGGGCACGATGCCGCCGGCCACCATGCGCAGCAGCACCTGCAGGCCATGCACCACGGCGAACAGCGGCAGCAGGTGCAGCGCCTGCACGGGCGTGGAGAACCAGGACAGGCGCCGGCCCATGGCGCCGGCCGCGAACACCAGCAGCGCATAGGCCAGCGCATGCTGGCCCAGCAGGGAGGAGCGGTCCACATCCATGCACAGGCCCAGCAAAAAGGCCACGCCCATGCCCACGCGCTGGGGCTGGTTCAGCGCCCAGAAGGCCAGCAGCACCATCAGCAGGTCGGGCTGCCAGGCCTGGCGGCCCAGCGGCAGCATGTTGAGTGCCAGCGCCGCCAGCAGGCTGACGACGATGAACAGGGGGTTGACCGGCAGCAGCAGCTGCTGGCCGCGCGGCATGATCATGCGGGCTCCTTCCTGGCGGAGGCGGGTGCGGCGGGAGCAGCGGGTGCATCTGTCTTGCCGGCCTTGCCGCCGTCCCTGGAGGCTTCCTTGCCCTTGCCGTCCTTGGCCTTGTCTTTTTCCTTGCCCTTGTCTTTTTCCTTGCCCTTGCCGGCGCGCAGGGGTTCGGCGGCGCCTTCCGCCTCGGGATGGGTGGCGCGGTCCAGCGGCTTGAGCACCACCACGTGGCGCACGCCCTGGACACGGCCCACGGGCTCGCAGTAGATGCGCGAGAAGGCCGAGTCGGCGCGGCGCTCCACCGAGACCACCTTGGCCACGGGCAGGCCCGGCGGGTACAGGCCATCGACACCGCTGGTGGTCAGCAGGTCGCCTTCCTGGACATCGGCATTGCTGGGCATGAAGCGCAGCTCGATGCCGCCGGTGCGCAGCGGCGACGGATCGCCATAGGCCACGCTGCGCGCGCCGGTGCGCGGGTTGAAGACGGGAATGGCCTGGTCGCGGTCGATGAGCAGGGTGACCTCGGCACGCAGCGGATACACGCGCGTGACCTGGCCGACCACGCCCTTTTCATCGAGCACGGGCGAGCCCTGGTCGATGCCATCCACCTGGCCGCGGTCGATGACCACGCGGCGCGTATAGAGGTCGGGGCTGTCGTAGACCACCTCGGCAGCGGTGCCGGGCGTGGTGAGGCGATCGCGCAGCTGCAGCAGCTCGCGCAGGTGGTCGTTTTCCTGGATCAGCTCGTCGGCCAGCGATGCACGCTGGGCCATGGCCACCAGTTCCTTGCGCGCGGCCTGTTCGCGGGCCTGGGCATCGTCCAGCGAGCCCAGGTAGCGGCTGGCGTCGTGCACGGCCTGCACCGGCTTGAGCATCACCCATTGCACGGGGTACAGCACGGTGGCCACGGCCACGCGCACGGGATCGGTGATCCTGAAGCGCGCATCGGCCACCATCAGAAACAGCGCCAGGGCGCTGTACAGGGCCAGTTGCGAGACCCGCGAGGGCCGCCGCTTGAACAGCGAGGGCGCCGAGTGGTCCAGGGTATTGGGATTCATGCGGCCCTCCCGCGTGGCAGGGCCTGCCCTGCCGCACTTGCTGCAGCCTGGAGAGCACGGGCCGGTCCCGGTGCGAAGGAAGGCAGGGCAAGCATGCAGGTCACCACGGAAGGGAGAGGAAAATCGTTGCAGTCAGGCGGCTGCGGCCCCGGGCCCGCGACAACGGGCCCCGGCCTGCGCCGCATCAGTCGCTGGTGAAGATGCTGCCCTGGCGGTCCATGGTCTCCAGCGCCATGCCGCAGCCGCGCACCACGCAGGTCAGCGGCTCTTCGGCCACCAGCACGGGCAGGCCGGTTTCCTCGGCCAGCAGGCGGTCCAGGTCACGCAGCAGCGCGCCGCCGCCGGTGAGCATCATGCCGCGCTCGGCAATGTCGGCGCCCAGCTCGGGCGGTGTCTGCTCCAGCGCGTTCTTGACGGCGCTGACGATCTGGTTGAGCGGATCGGTCAGGGCTTCCAGCACCTCGTTGGACGAGATGGTGAAGCTGCGCGGCACGCCTTCGGAGAGGTTGCGGCCCTTGACTTCCATCTCCTTGACTTCGGAGCCGGGGAAGGCCGAGCCGATGTTCTTCTTGATGGACTCGGCCGTGGGCTCGCCGATCAGCATGCCGTAGTTGCGGCGGATGTAGCTGATGATGGCTTCGTCGAACTTGTCGCCGCCAACGCGCACGGAGCCCTTGTAGACCATGCCGCCCAGCGAGATCACGCCGACTTCGGTGGTGCCGCCACCGATGTCCACCACCATGGAGCCCGAAGCCTCGGACACCGGCAGGCCGGCGCCGATGCCGGCAGCCATGGGTTCCTCGATCAGGTAGACGGAGGTGGCGCCTGCCGCCTCGGCCGCGTCCTTGATGGCGCGGCGCTCGACCTGGGTGGAGCCGCAGGGCACGCAGATGATGATGCGCGGGCTGGGCGTGAGCACCGAGCGCGGGTGCACCATCTTGATGAACTGCTTGATCATCTGCTCGGTGATGACGAAGTCGGCAATCACGCCGTCCTTCATCGGGCGGATGGCCTCGATGTTGCCGGGCACCTTGCCCAGCATGGCCTTGGCCTCGCGACCCACCGCCTGAATCACCTTCTTGCCGTGCGGCCCGCCTTCGTGGCGGATGGCGACAACGGAGGGTTCGTCCAGAACAATGCCCTTGTCGCGGGCGAAAATCAGGGTGTTGGCTGTGCCAAGATCAATGGCAAGGTCGGTGGAGAAATACCGACGGAAAGCTCCGAACATTACGAGAGTCCTCTCAGGCACGGCATGCTCGTCGGCCTGCCATCGCCGGGATGAAAGTTAGGGAGTCTGGATGGGGTTGGCTTTTCGCACAATGACCGGCTCGGAGAGGGTCTTGCGGCAAAGCCGAGATAATACCGTATCCCCTGTGAATAACTTGTACTGCCGGGGCTTGAAATACGGGTTTACATCCCGTTGCCCCCTTCAAAATTCCTATGGCACTGAACGCACAAGACATCGCACGCATCGCGAACCTCGCACGGCTCGAGCTCTCTTCCGCAGAGAGTGAGCGCATGCTAGGCCAGCTCAATGATTTTTTCGGCATCGTGGAGAAGATGCAGGCTGTGGATACTTCGGGCGTCAGCCCGCTGTCACATCCGGTCGCCGCCATCCAGGACATTGCCCTGCGTCTGCGCGAGGACATTGCCAGCGAGCCCGACCAGCGCGACGCCAACCAGCGCAGCGCCCCGGCCGTCGAGCGCGGCCTGTTCCTGGTCCCCAAGGTGATCGAGTAAGCGCCGCGCGTCCTCGTCACTGGCATCCGTCCCCGTTTTCCTCACCCCATACATGACCCAGCAAACCACTGATCTGCACACGCTCGGCGTGTCGGCCCTGTCGGCCCTGCTGCGCGAGCGCAAGCTCGGCGCCGTCGAAGCCGCCCAGCATTTCCTGGCCCGCGCCCAGGCGCACCAGAACCTGGGCGCCTTCGTCAGCATCGACGAAGAGGCCACCCTGGCCCAGGCCCGCGCTGCCGACGCCCTGATGGCCCAGGGCAAGGGCGGCCGCCTGGCTGGCGTGCCCATTGCGCACAAGGACATCTTCGTCACGCGCGACTTCCCGACCACGGCCTCCAGCAAGATGCTGGCCGGCTACCGCTCGCCCTTCGACGCCACCGTGGTGACGCGCCTGGCCGAGGCCGGCGCCGTGACGCTGGGCAAGCTCAACTGCGATGAATTCGCCATGGGCTCGGCCAACGAGAACTCGGCCATCGCGCCCGTGGGCTTCGACGCCCCTGCGCCCGTGCGCAACCCCTGGAACACGGACCGCGTGCCTGGCGGCTCCTCTGGCGGCTCGGCCGTGGCCGTGGCCGCAGGCCTGGCGCCCGCCGTCACCGGCACCGACACGGGCGGCTCCATCCGCCAGCCCGCATCGTTTTGCGGCATCACGGGCATCAAGCCCACCTATGGCCGCGCCAGCCGCTACGGCATGATCGCCTTCGCCTCCAGCCTGGACCAGGCCGGTCCCATGGGCAAGAGCGCCGAGGACTGCGCCCTGCTGCTGTCCGAGATGTGCGGCCCCGACCTGGACCGCGACTCCACCAGCCTGGACGTGCCGGCCGAGGACTTCACGGCCCACCTGAACGACGGCATCGAAGGCCTGCGCATCGGCATCCCCGCCGAGTTCTTCGGCGAGGGCCTGTCGGCCGACGTGCGCGCCGCCGTGGATGGCGCCCTCAAGGAATACGAGAAGCTGGGCGCCCGCCTGGTGCCCATCTCGCTGCCCCGCACCGAGCTGTCGATTCCCGTGTACTACATCCTGGCCCCGGCCGAGGCATCGTCCAACCTGTCGCGCTTCGACGGCGTGAAGTTCGGCCACCGCGCCAAGGACTACACGGACCTGGTGGACATGTACAAGAAGACACGCGCCGAGGGCTTCGGCGACGAGGTCAAGCGCCGCATCATGATCGGCGCCTATGTGCTGTCCGAGGGCTACTACGACGCCTACTACCTGCAGGCGCAGAAGATCCGCCGCATGATCGCCGACGATTTCCAGGCCGCCTTCCAGCAGTGCGACGTGATCGCCGGCCCCGCCGCGCCCACCGTGGCCTGGCAACTGGGCGGCAAGAGCGATCCCCTGGCCAACTACCTGGCCGACATCTTCACGCTGCCCGCATCGCTGGCCGGCCTGCCCGGCATGAGCGTGCCCGCAGGCTTTGGCGAGGCCGGCATGCCCGTGGGCCTGCAGCTGATCGGCAACTACTTCAAGGAAGGCCGGTTGCTCAACGCCGCCCACCGCTTCCAGCAGGCCACCGACTTCCACCTTCAAGCTCCGAAGGGCATCTGATCCCCCATGACCGCGAAACTCATCCAGGGCTATGAAGTCGTCATCGGCTTCGAGACCCACGCCCAGCTGGCCACCCAGTCCAAGATCTTCAGCCGCGCCAGCACCGCCTTCGGCGCCGAGCCCAACACCCAGGCCTGCGCCGTGGACATGGCGCTGCCCGGCACGCTGCCGGTGATGAACAAAAAGGCCGTCGAGTGCGCCATCCGGCTCGGCCTGGCGCTGGGCTCGCACATTGCGCCGCGCAGCATCTTCGCGCGCAAGAACTACTTCTACCCCGACCTGCCCAAGGGCTACCAGATCTCGCAGTTCGAGATTCCCGTGGTCCAGGGCGGCGAGGTGTCCTTCTTCCTCGGCGACGAGAAGAAGACCATCCGCCTGGTGCGCGCCCACCTGGAGGAAGATGCCGGCAAGTCGCTGCACGAGGACTTCATCGGCCAGTCGGGCATCGATCTGAACCGCGCCGGCACGCCGCTGCTGGAGATCGTGACCGAGCCCGACATCCGCAGCACGGAAGAAGCCGTGGCCTACGCCAAGACGCTGCACCAGATCGTGACCTGGATCGGCATCTGCGACGGCAACATGCAGGAAGGGAGCTTTCGCTGCGACGCCAACGTCTCCGTGCGCAAGCCCGGCCAGCCGCTGGGCACGCGCCGCGAGATCAAGAACCTGAACAGCTTCAAGAACATGCAGCTGGCCATCGACTACGAGATCCGCTGGCAGATCGAGGAAATCGAGGACGGCCGCCGCATCCAGCAGGCCACCGTGCTGTTCGATCCCGACACGGGCGAGACGCGCTCCATGCGCACCAAGGAAGATGCGGCCGACTACCGCTACTTCCCCGACCCGGACCTGCCGCCGCTGGTGGTCGCGCCCGAATGGGTGGAGCAGGTCAGGGCGGACATGCCCGAGCTGCCGCGCGCCATGGCCGCGCGCTTTGTCGAGCAGTACGCCCTGCCCGAGTACGACGCCACCACGCTGACGCAAAGCCAGGCCATGGCCGCCTACTTCGAGGACACGGCCCGGGCCTGCAATGCGCCCAAGCTGGCCAGCAACTGGATCATGGGCGAGATCTCGCGCCGCCTGAACACCGAGGAAATCGGCATGGAGGCCGCCAAGGTCTCCAGCGCCCAGCTGGCCGCGCTGATCGCGCGCATCCAGGACGGCACCATCTCCAACAATGCCGCCAGGCAGGTGTTCGAGGCGCTGTGGACGGGTGAGGGCCAGGACGTGGACGCCATCATCGAGGCCAAGGGCCTCAAGCAGATGAACGACACGGGCGCGCTGGAGAAGATCATCGACGAGGTGATCGCCGCCAACCCCGCCAACGTGGAGCAGTACCGCGCCGGCAAGGACAAGGCCTTCAACGCCCTGGTCGGCCAGGTCATGAAGGCCTCCAAGGGCAAGGCCAACCCTGGCCAGGTCAACGATCTGCTCAAGGCCAGGCTGGCCTGACCGCGCCCCGGTCCACCAGGCCCGCCCACCGTGGCGGGCTTTTTTTCGTGTGCACGCTCCGCGCCGGCTGTCCCGCACCGAACAGCGCCTGCGCCAGCATGTCTCCAGAATCCCTGCCATCGCACCTGAGGAGACAGCATGACCGCCAACACCGACCGCCTGCACATCCCCGGCCTGCCCTGGGCCGACTCCCCTGAAGCCGTGGGCCTGGGCAGCGAACGCCTGGCGCGCCTGTCGGCCCGGCTGCAGCGCGGCGTGGACACCGGCGAGATCCCGGGCGCCGTGGCCCTGGTGGCGCGGCGCGGCAAGCTGGCCTACCTGGAGAGCTTCGGCCTGCTGGACCCCGAGGCCGGCACGGCCATGCGGCCCGATGCCATCTTCCGCATCGCCTCCATGAGCAAGCCCATCACCTCGCTGGCCATCATGATGCTGGCCGAGCAGGGGCGGCTGTCCATCATCGAGCCTGTGGAGCAGTACCTGCCCGAGCTGGCCGCGCTGCGCGTGGGCCTGGAGCGCGCGCCGCTGGCACGGCCCATCACGCTGCAGGACCTGCTGCGCCACACCTCCGGCATTCCCTACGGATTCGCCGGCACCGAGCACCCCGTCAAGAAGATGTACCTGGATGCGGGCCTGTTCAGCGGCAAGTTCACCAATGCGCAGTTCATCACCAGGCTCGCGCAGCTGCCGCTGGTGGCCCAGCCCGGCGAGACCTGGGAATACGGCATGTCCACCGATGTGCTGGGCCGCGTGGTCGAGGTGGTCAGCGGCCAGACGCTGGCCGCCTTCGTGCGCGAGCACATCACCGGGCCGCTGGGCATGGCCGACACGGGCTTCCATGCACCCGACAGCGAGATCGCACGCGCCGCCCGGCCCCAGCCCGAAGGGCCGCAGAAGCAGATGCCGCCCATCCCCCCGGTCACGCGCGCCATGATGTTCGAGTCGGGCGGCGGCGGCATGGTCTCGACCATGGCCGACTATGCGCGGCTGTGCCTGTTCTGGTGCAACGGCGGCACGCTGGACGGCGTGCGCCTGGTCTCGCGCAAGACCGTGGAGCTGATGACCACCAACCACCTGCCCGCCAGCGTGCGCATGGGACCGGACATGGCGTATTTCGGCGCCCAGCTGCCCTCGCCCGAGGTGGGCCAGGGCTTCGGCCTGGGCTTTGCGGTGCGCACGGCGCCCGGCCTCAACCCGCTGCCGGGCAGCGTGGGCGACTTTTCATGGAGCGGCATCTACGGCACCTTCTTCTGGGTGGATCCGAAGGAGGATTTGTTCGCCATCCTCATGATGCAGTCCATGGCCCAGCGCATTCCCTACCGCTGGGTGATGCGCGAGGGCGTGTACCAGTCCGTGGTGGACTGAATCTTCCAGGTTTGCACCAAGGCAGTGCAAAGCCCATGCTGCCAGCAAGAGCGGCGTCCCTTCCTAAAATGACGCGCTTTTGCAGCCCTCCCCCGGGGCTGCGCAGGCAAAGACAAAAAGACAACAAGGCAATGGGCTGGAACAGAAAAGCATGGGGGCCGGTGGTGCCACGCCCCGCGCCTGCGGACATGTGGCGCGTGGCCATGGGCTCCATCGTGGGCATGGGAATGGCCACGGCCCTGGTCTGGCTGGCGCATGCGGGCACCTGGGATCTTCCCCTGCGCCTGTTCGCGCCGCTGGGTGCCACGGCCGTCCTGCTGTTCGCCGTGCCCACCAGCCCGCTGGCCCAGCCCTGGTCCTGCGTGGTGGGCAATACGGTGTCGGCGCTCTGGGCCCTGTTCGTGCTGCAGTGGTGCCCGCCCCAGCTGGCCCCTGCGCTGGCCGTAGGTGGCGCCATAGGCTGCATGCTGCTGACGCGCTCGCTGCACCCGCCAGGTGGCGCCATGGCCCTGCTGACGGTGCTCAACGCCAAGGCCTCGCTGGCCGCCGGCTGGATGCTGCCCTTCCTGCCCGTGGGTGCACTGACGATGGCCCTGGTGCTGGCAGCCACCGTGCTGCACCGCCTCACGGGCCGGCGCTACCCGCACCATGCCGACACGGCGCCCAAGGCCGCGCCCGCCGATGCGGCCCACCGCCATGCCTCGCGCCTGGGACTGTCCCATGCCGATCTGGAGGCGCTGCTGCTGCGCTTCGGCCAGGAAAACAACCTGGAAGCCGACGACCTGGCCGAGCTGCTGGCCGCCGCCGAGGAAACCGCCATCGAGCACCGGCTGGGCGGCGTGCGCTGCGCCCAGCTGATGACGCGCGATCCCGTGAGCTGCTCCATGGACGACGACGTGCACGCCGTGGCCGCACGCTTTCGCGCGCACCCGGCCAAGAGCCTGCCGGTGCTGGACGCCGATGGCGGCCTGGCCGGCACGGTCTCCCGCGCCGAGCTGTACGAGTGGCTGTGGATGAGCCCCGTGCGACCGGCCGAATCTGCGGCAAAACCTTCCTTGTTGAACTGGCTGGGCCAGCGCCTGCCCGGCAAGACCCGGGCCGCGCCCCGCCTGTCGGAGCTGCCCCAGCTGGTTCATGCGCCTGAACTCAGCGTGGACGAGGAAACGCCCGTGGGCCAGTTGCTGGATGCCCTGGCCCGGCACAGCGTGCCCTGCATTCCCGTGATGCGCGAAGGCCGGCTGACCGGCCTGATCACGCGCACGGATCTGATGCGGCTGCTGCTGCAGCCGGGCAGATAGGGCGACCCGGCAATGCGCCAGTTTCAGGAAGTGCGCCCAAGCGCAGCATCCTGAAACCTGGCCATCAGAACAGCACGCGGCAGCGGATGGTGCCGGGAACCTGGGTCAGTTTCTCGACCGCCAGGCCCGAGGACTGGGCCGCCAGGTCGATCACCACATAGCCCACCTTCTCGTCGGTGCGCAGGTACTGGCCGGCGATGTTGATGCCGTTCTCGGCAAACACCTGGTTGATGGCCGACAGCACGCCGGGCTGGTTGTGGTGCACGTGCAGGATGCGGTTCTGGCCGGGGTGGGCGGGCAGGGCCACTTCGGGGAAGTTCACCGCCGAGGTGGTGGTGCCGTTGTCGCTGTACTTGACCAGCTTCTCGGCCACTTCCAGGCCGATGTTGGCCTGGGCCTCCATGGTGGAGCCGCCCACGTGCGGGGTCAGGATGACGTTGTCCAGGCCGCGCAGGGGCGAGACGAATTCATCCTTGTTGCTGCGCGGCTCGGTGGGGAACACGTCGATGGCGGCGCCCAGCAGCTTGCCGGCCTTCAGGGCCTCGGCCAGCGGCTCGATCTCCACCACGGTGCCGCGCGAGGCATTGATCAGGATGGCGCCGGGCTTCATGGCCGCGATTTCCTTGGCGCCGATCATCCACTGCGTGGAGGGCAGCTCGGGCACGTGCAGGGTGACGATGTCGCTGCCGGCCAGCAGATCGGCCAGCGATGCGGCCTGGCGCGCGTTGCCCAAGGGCAGCTTGGTGGACACGTCATGGAAGAGCACTTGCATGCCCACCGACTCGGCCATCACCGACAGCTGGGTGCCGATGGAGCCGTAGCCCACGATGCCCAGCGTCTTGCCGCGGATTTCGTAGGAGTTCTCTGCGCTCTTGAGCCAGCCGCCGCGGTGGGCGGAGGCGTTCTTGGCAGGCACGCCGCGCAGCAGCAGGATGGCCTCGGCCAGCACCAGCTCGGCCACCGAGCGCGTGTTGGAGTAAGGCGCGTTGAAGACCACCACGCCACGCTCGCGCGCCGCGTCCAGGTCCACCTGGTTGGTGCCGATGCAAAAGCAGCCCACGGCCACGAGCTTTTGCGCGGCGGCGAACACGTCGGCCGTCAGCTGCGTGCGCGAACGGATGCCGACGAAATGCACATCGGCGATCTTGCGCTTGAGCTCCTCGCCTTCCAGCGCGCCCGTCACGGTCTCCACATTGGTGTAGCCCGCGTTGCGCAACACTTCGAGTGCGGAAGGATGGATGCCTTCGAGCAGCAGGAACTTGATCTTCGATTTATCCAGCGACGTTTTGGTCATGGGCGAGCCCTCTCTAG
The DNA here is from genome assembly GCF_014170385.1 of Delftia sp. UME58. Lineage (NCBI taxonomy): Bacteria > Pseudomonadati > Pseudomonadota > Betaproteobacteria > Burkholderiales > Comamonadaceae > Delftia > Delftia sp. UME58. The sequence continues at coordinate 10,420 of NZ_LZZV01000047.1, read as the reverse complement.
TCAGTCAGAAATCAGAGCGAGCATTACAGCGGATTCGGGAAGCCGCTACAGCCGGTAGGCCCAAAGCCTGCGCGCCCGCAAGCGGGAGAACCATGCGCCCCACGGCCATGAACGCCCCGCCATCCGGCAGACGCTCATTGCAGGACGGCGCATGCCACGGGAGCACATGCACACTTCGAGATTGGTGCGAAATGTAAAACATTGAGAACCGGTGCGCTCGTACGCGGCAGCCTTCCTAGAATTCGCGCGTCTGTGTCCGGCGCTTTCAAATCAATAGCAACAGAACAGGCCTGCAGGCGGGCCGGACGCGCCCTTGTTTTACGAACCAACCGAGGATTCCGATGATTACAAACATGCTGCGCAGGATCGAGGACCTGCTGGTGCAGGTGGTGCGCGTGGTGCTGCTGGTGTTCTCCCTGCTCGTGCTGGTGGGCATGGCACTGTGGACCTGGGAGAGCTTCAGGCCCGGCAAGGCCGAGGTACCCCAGGCCGTGGCCCAGGAATTGAACTGGAAGGACGCCAGGCCCGACCTGCAGTTCGTCGTGGACGAAACCAGCCGCGACCTGGGCGCGGGCGGCGGCGAACCCGCCATGGAAAAGCGCCTGGCCGATCCGGCGCTGCGCCCCGCCTTCCAGAAGGCCGACGCCCTGGTGCGCGCCTACGTGAACAAGGATCCTGCGCGGCGCGAGCGCACCGAGCGGGACAACCAGGCCCGGGGCCTGGCACCGCTGCACCCGCTGCTGCAAGGCGACGCCCTGCCGTCCGAGGCCGATGTGCAGCGCCGCATCCAGGAGCGCGGGCAGCGCGAAGGCGATGCCGGGGCCGTGGATGCGGCGGCCGACGCAGCGGCTGCCGCGGCTGCTTCCTCGGACGAGGAAGACGGCTGGATGGTCGAGCCCGTGGATACCGCCGCCGCCATCCATGAGCGTGCCCAGGCCGCCGAGCTGGAACACGGAAAGGGCGCCTATGCGGCCTATGTGCAGGGCCTGCCCGCCGCGCTGGAGCAGGTCTTCGGCAATGCCGCGCTGGAGCCGCGGCTGCAGGCGCAGACCGCCCAGCAGATCCTGTCCACGGTGCTGCTGAACTACACGCTGTCCCTGGACAATGCGGCGCGCGCGCTGCGCGGCGAGGACAGCCACGGCAGCAGCTCATGGAAGGAGCGCTTCGGCGCCGTGGAGACGGCCTTCTGGAGCATGCTGATGTCATTCCTCGTGCTGGTGGTGATGGTGCTGGTCTTCATCCGCATGGAGCGCCACCTGCGCGTGATCAGCCAGCAGCATGGCCAGGCACCGCGCCAGCCCTGAGGCCTTGCGCTATCGTTGCCGCTTTCCTTTCTGCTTGCCGCCTATCCGCATGACACGCAACACCACCACTCCCATCCATCCGCAATTCCTGGGCCGCATGTCGCCGCGCGCCTTCAGGCCCGAGGCACTGAGCCAGGCCCAGATCGAGCAACTGGCCGACGCCGCGCGCTGGGCCCCTTCGGCCAGCAACAAGCAGCCCTGGCACTTTGCCTATGCGCTGCGCGGCGATGCGAACTGGCAGGCCTTCAGCACCATTCCCAACGAATTCAACCGCCGCTGGTGCCTGGAGGCGGCCGCGCTGATCGTGCTGATGTCCGACCGCCAGGCCTCGCCCGGCAAGCACAGCTTCGACGCGGGCTGCGCCTGGGGCTACCTGGCGCTGGAAGCCCACGCCATGGGCCTGGCCACGCACGCCATGGGCGGCTTCTCTGCCGAGGCCGCACGCGAGGTGCTGCGCCTGCCCGAGCACCTGGAGCCCGAGGTGGTGATCGCCGTGGGCTGGCGCGGCGACGCGGCCACCCTGCCCGACGACCTGCGCGAGCGCGAGGTGCCCTCGCCCCGCAAGCCGCTGGCCGAAGTGCTGAGCGCCGGCCCCGTGGCCACCGGCGGCTGACGACGGGGTTCCAAGTCCTACGCCGCTTTGCGGGGATGCCCCGGATGGCCTGCCCAGGCCCCGGGGCTACACTGGTCCACAGGCCTGCGGCGCAGCAGGCGTCCATGACCCCAAGGAGTTGCCATGACCCCATCCACCAGCCCCAACCTCGACAAGCTGCGCAACATCGTCCAGAAGTTCGGCGCAAGCTCCTTCACCACGGACCAGGTGGCCAGCGAATACGACGACGCCCCGGCCACGGCGGAAAGCACCGAGCAATTCGACGCCCTGCTGCAGCGCCACGCGGCCGTGCTGGGCATCCATGCCGTACCCGGAAGCGGCGGCCAGGGCCACGGCGCCACCGTCTGGCAGCCCGCCTGAGCGCGCAGGCGGCGCAAAGCATGGCGCCGCTACACTCGCTGCGGCCGGCACGGTGCCGGCGCGCAGTTTCCTTTTGATGCCCTCACTCTCTCCCCATACCTGGCTGCAGCTGTCCGTGGCAGCCAGTGCCTTGCTGGTGCTCGCCTCCATCGGCTGGGTCTGGCACGGCACGCGCGCCCTGCCCGCGGATTCGCGCGATGGCCGCAGCGCCCGGCGCATGGCGGCCCTGTTCGCCCTGGGGGCGCTGGCCTGGCTGGCCTACGGCCTGTACACGGGCTATGCCGTGCTGTGGAAGGCAGACGCGCTGATGCTGTTCGCCCAGCAAGGCGCGCTGCTGCGCCTGCCGCTGCTGATCGGCGGACTGGCCTGGGTGGCCGCGCTGCTGGTCACGCGCGTGCTGCGCATGCTGGGCCGGGCCGGATCGGCATGAGCCGGCGCAGACCCCCACGGTGCTGAGCGCTCAGGGCGCCGCCACCTCCTTGGGCAGCACATAGGCGCGCACGCTGTCCCCGGCCTTGGTTCCGGTCGAACCATGCCCACCCGCCGCCACCACCAGGTACTGGCGCTGGTCCGTGCCCAGGTAGGTCATGGGCGTGGCCTGGCCGCCAGCGGGCAGGCGGTCCTGCCAGAGCTGGCGGCCGCTGTCCACGTCATAGGCGCGCACATAGTTGTCCAATGCCCCTGAGTAGAAGGCCACGCCGCCCGCGGTCACCACCGGGCCGCCAATGCCGGGCACGCCCATGCGAAAGCCCAGCGGCAGCGGGCTCAGGTCGCGCGGCGTGCCGTTGCGGCGCTGCCAGACGATCTGGCCCGTGCGCAGGTCGGCACCCGCCACAAAGCCCCAGGGCGGCGCCTGGCAGGGAATGCCCAGCGGCGAGACAAAGGGCTTGAGCCGCACCGCAAACGGTGCGCCGAAGTTTTCGTTGAGCGCGGGCAGGCCGTCCTTGGGCGGGCCGCCGTCCTGCACCAGCAGCGAGGTATCGTCCGCGCGCGGCACCAGGGTGGAGACGAAGGCCAGCCGCGTGGGCGTGGCAAACACCACCTGCCGGCGCGGGTCCACGGCCACGCCGCCCCAGTTGAAGACGCCGAAATTGCCCGGATAGATCAGCGAGCCCTGCTCCGAGGGCGGCGTGAAGCGCCCCTCGTAGCGCAGGCGGCGAAAGGCCAGCCGGCACCACAGTTGCTCGAAGGGGCTGGCGCCCCACATGTCGCGCTCGGTCAGGGCCGGGGGGTTGAAGCTCAGCTGCGAATGCGGCTGCGTGGGCGCCGTGCGGTCGCCGCGTGCCGCGCCCTGCGGCGCAGCCACCTCGGTGACGGGCAGCAGCGGCTGGCCCGTGCGCCGGTCCAGCACGAACAGCTCGCCCTGCTTGGTGGGCTGCACCAGGGCGGGAACGCTGTGGCCGCCGATCTCCAGGTCGATCAGACTGGGCTGCGAGGGCACGTCGTAGTCCCAGAGATCGTGGTGCACGGTCTGGAACACCCAGCGCACGGCGCCCGTGGCAATGTCCAGCGCCACCACCGAGGACGAATACTGCTCGGCCTCGGCGCTGCGCCGCCCGCCCCACTGGTCGGGCGGTGCATTGCCCATGGGCACGAAGACGAGGCCCAGCGTCTCGTCCACGCTGGAGATGGACCAGCTGTTGGGCGAGCTGGGCACATAGGTCTGCCCCGGGGGCAGCGGCGTGCTGTTGCCCGGCCGCCCCGGGTCCCAGGCCCACAGCAGCGCACCCGAGCGGATGTCGAACGCACGGATCACGCCCGAAGGCTCGCGCGTGGAATGGTTGTCCAGCACCGTGCCGCCCACGATGATGCGGTCGCGCGCCACCACCACCGGCGAGGTCGAGTAGTACGAGCCCGGCTTGCGCTCGGGCATGCCCTGCCAGAGGTCGATCTGGCCCTGCCCGCCCGCCACATTGCTGCAGGTCTGGCCATCTGCGGGATTGAGCGCGACCACCTTGCCGTCGGCCGTGGCCATGAACAGCTTGGCGGTGCAGCGGCCGTCATCGCCAGGGGCTGCAGAAGCAGAAGCCGAAGCCGTGGATGCGGCGGTGGGTGCAGGCATGGCCTGCGCACCGGACTTCCTTGCAGCCGGCGCCACCGCCGAATGCGTCTGCCCTGCCGCCGCATCGAACTGCGCGGCCGCCTGCGCCGACTGGTAGGACAGGCCCCGGCAGGTCAGATGCTGCAGCGCCAGCCCCTTGGGCATGGGCAGGTCGCGCCGCCACAGCTGCTTGCCCGTGGTGGCATCGAGTGCAATCACCGACTGGTGGGGCGTGCACAGGAACAGGCGCTCGCCGATCTTCAGCGGCGTGACCTCGAACGTGGTTTCTTCGGGATCGCCGGGTTTGCCGCGCACATCGCCCGTGCGGAACTCCCAGGCCAATTGCAGCAGCCTCACGTTGTGCGGGCCGATCTGGCGCAGCGGCGAATAGCGCTGGCCCGCTCCGGTGCGGCCATAGGCGTGCCATTCGCCATCGGGCACGGCATCGGTGGCATCGCCCTGCAGCACCGGCGGGCTGCGCAGGCCACCCGCATCGGAGGCCACCATGGACATGTTCTGCACGGCCGTGACCTGGCCGTCGGCCGGCAGGTCCGACGCGGCGGCGGCCGCGCCCGCAAACTGGCCCTGGGTTTCATGGGCATCGCGCTGCCGCCCGAATGACAGGCCCGCAAGAATGGCCGTGCCCAGCACCACCAGAGCCAGCGCCGCATGGGCCGGTGCCAGGCCCCGGTTCTGGCCCATGTCGGGCTCATGGCGCAGCGCACGCACCGACCAGGGCAGCACCAGCAGCAGGCCCATCAACCAGGGAACGCCCAGGCGACCCGCCAGCGGCCACCAGTCCAGCCCTATCTCCCAGACCGCCCACAGCGCGGTGCCCAGCAGCCACAGCGCAAACAGCCACAGCGCCATGGCCGAACGGCGCGCCACGCCCAGCCCCACGGCCAACAGCAGCACACCTGCCACCACGTAGTAGCCGCTGCCCCCGGCCCACAGCAGCTGGGCGCCTCCCCAGGCCAGCCAGGCACCGGCGGCCCACAGCCACAGCACCGTCAACCATCGCCATGCCGTCATGCATGCTCCCTTCTCGCGGCGGCCCGGCACCTGTGGCTGCAGCGCACACCAGCAGCCAGGCCCTGAGGGCCCGGGAAAATCCGTGGCCGGGAATGTAGTGACAGCCTAGACCGCCGCAATGGCAGCGCTTGCAGGACGAATCCGATTCACGCGCACCGGGCCTGCGGCAGGCCGTTCGCGCCAGACAGTAAAGACAGGGGGCAAGGGCCGCTCAGCGGCCCGTGGTAGCCGCAGCGGCGGCGGCCGCGCTCCACAGCGCACGCAGCGGCACGAGCTCGGCATCGAAGCGCTGGTTGATGCGGCTTTTTTCCTGCTCCTGCTGCTGGATGAAGCGCTGCTGCTCTTCCTGGCTGCTGCGGTTTTCATCGAGCTGGCGGCGCAGGGAAGCGGGGGCCTTGGACGGGTCCTTGCGGTAGAACTCCATCTCGCCATCGATCTTGACGCGCTGGGCCTGCAGCTCCTGTATGCGCTGGCGCGCCAGGTTGGCGACCTGGTCGGTCTGCGACAGGGCCTCGGCGCGTTCGGCGTCGTGCGTGGCCTGGTTGGGATAGCGCGCAATCAGCGCGCGCTCGCGCGAGCGCTCCTCGCGCACACGGCGCTGTTCGGCCTGCTCGCGGCGGCGCTGGGCATCGAGCTCGGCGCGCTCGTTGTCGGTCAGCGTGGGGCCGACGCGGCGAAGCTCCACTCCGGAGCTGCCTAGCACACGCTGGTCGCGGTCCACGCATTCGGCAATCGGGCGGTCTGCCGTCAGGCGCCGGCCCTTGGCGTCGGTGCATGCATAGATGCCGGCCGGCACGCCGGCATCCAGGGCGCAGGCAGGGCCAGCCGTGGCAACAGCCAGGGCGCACCACAGGAACCGTGCATGCAACGCCTTGTTCATCAAGCCCTTATTCCTTGTCGTTGACTCCGTAACGCTGGCGGTAGGCCAGCACGCGCTCATGGTGGCCGCTGCCCGCGCTGCCACCTTGAATCTCAAGATAAAGCAATAAGTCTGCCAGCTTCGCAATGGTGCAGACCTGCATGCCGAGCTGATTGCGTACGTACTGCACGGCGCTGTGGGGCACGTCCTGTCCATTCTCGGTGGCCATTTCCTGGCGGTCCAGCGCGATCGCCACGGCATGCGGCGTGGCGCCTGCGGCGCGGATGATGGCGATGGACTCGCGCGCTGCCGTGCCGGCGCTCATCACGTCGTCCACGATCAGCACGCGGCCCTTGAGGGGCGCGCCCACCAGGGTGCCGCCCTCGCCGTGGTCCTTGGCTTCCTTGCGGTTGTACGCAAAGGGCTTGTTCAGGCCCATGCGGGCCAGCTCCACGGCCACGGTGGCGGCCAGCGGGATGCCCTTGTAGGCGGGGCCGAAGATCATGTCGAACTCGATGCCGCTGGCTGCGATGGCTTTTGCATAGAATTCGGCGAGACGGCCCATCTTGCCGCCGTCATCGAACAGGCCGGCATTGAAGAAGTACGGGCTCATGCGCCCGGCCTTGGTCTTGAACTCGCCGAAACGCAGCACCCCTGCGTCAACGGCGAATTGCACAAATTCCTGCGCCAGACGGCCTGTGTCATCGGCCTGCAGATTACTCACCACCATGGATTCATCCTTGTTCAAATTGACCAGCCTCAACCTCAACGGCATCCGCTCGGCCTCGACCAAGGGCGTCGAAGCCTGGATCGAGGCCACTGCGCCGGATTGTATTTGCGTGCAGGAAATCAAGGCCCAGGCCGCCGACATGACCGGACGCTTCGAGCTGCTGGCCGGCCTGCGCGGCCACTTCCACTACGCCGAGAAGAAGGGCTACTCGGGCGTGGGCGTCTACAGCCGCCACGAGCCCAGCGATGTCGTGGTCGGCTTCGGCTCGCACGAGTTCGACGCCGAGGGCCGCTACGTGGAGGCGCGCTTCGACACGCCCGCGCGCAAGCTGTCCATCATCAGCGCCTACTTTCCCAGCGGCAGCTCGGGCGAACTGCGCCAGACGGCCAAGTTCCGCTTCCTGGCCGAAATGCACGAGCACCTGATGCGCATGAAGGGCGAGCGCGAGTTCATCCTGTGCGGCGACATCAACATCGCCCACCAGCAGATCGACCTCAAGAACTGGCGCAGCAACCAGAAAAACAGCGGTTTCACGCCCGAAGAGCGCGAGTGGATGACAAAGTTGTTACACAAAACTGATCCCACGGGCGGTCTTGTGGACGTTTATCGCCTGCTCCAGCCCGACACCACGGATGCCTGCTACACATGGTGGAGCAACCGCGGCCAGGCCTATGCCAACAACGTGGGATGGCGCCTGGACTACCACCTGGCCACCCCGGCCACCGCCGCACTGGCGCGCACCGAGCACATCTACAAGGATGTGAAGTTCTCGGACCATGCGCCGGTCACCATCGGCTATGACATGAAGGTGTGAGACGTTCAAGCAGGGCCTTGGGTCGCGGCGGTTTGACTCGTCGCGCTCTCATACAGACACTGTGCGCATGATCTTTATCTGAGGGTTCCGAGATGAAATCCATTGCTGTCTCCAGCGCCAAGCGGCCAATCCATCTCACGATCAATGCAGATCTGGTGACGCAGGCCAAGGCCTATACCGACAATCTCTCGGCCACCATGGAATCCCTGCTGGCCGAATACGTTGCCAGGCAGGAGGGCGCACAGCGTGAGCGCCAACGGCTTGCCGACGCCTGCGCCAGCGACTGGAACGCGGTCAACATCGCGGTGGGTTCGTTCGCAGACGAGCACTCGACGCTCTAGTGGCGCAATTCGACGTTCATCGCAACAAGGGAGCCTTGCGCGACTCGATTCCCTACGTCGTCGTGGTCCAGTCCTCGCTGTTTGACCGCTACCGCCGTCGCGTCGTGGTTCCACTGGTTCGGCAGAATCTGCTGCCGCGCGGCACTCCAACCGTGGGTGCGAGGATGAATCCTGTGTTTGTCATTGAAGGCGTGCCGGTCGTCCTGCATGCCCTGGACATGGTTTCAGTCGCCCTGGATCAATTGGGTGAAGTGGTGGCCTCACTGGAGCATGAAGGCCAAGCCATCGCCGATGCGCTGGACGAATTGCTGACCCGGTCCGGGGGCTGACCCAAGATCGTTTTCAAGGAGGCCAGGGCTTGGGCCCTGCCCTCCTCGGACTTCAGCCCGGGCGCACGCCTCACTCCAGCGCCTTGCCCATGTCCTCCACCACCTTCTTGGCGTCCCCGAAGACCATCATGGTCTTGTCCATGTAGAACAGCTCGTTGTCCAGGCCCGCATAGCCGGCCGCCATGGAGCGCTTGTTCACGATCACCGTCTTGGCCTTGTAGGCCTCCAGGATGGGCATGCCGTAGATGGGGCTGCCCTTCACGTGGGCTGCAGGGTTCACCACGTCGTTGGCGCCCAGGATGATGGCCACGTCGGCCTGGCCGAACTCGCTGTTGATGTCCTCCATCTCGAAGACCTGGTCGTAGGGCACCTCGGCCTCGGCCAGCAGCACGTTCATGTGGCCCGGCATGCGGCCCGCCACCGGGTGGATGGCGTACTTCACCGTCACGCCGCGTTCGGTGAGCTTGTCGGCCAGCTCCTTGACCGCGTGCTGGGCACGCGCCACGGCCAGGCCGTAGCCGGGCACGATGACCACGGTCTCGGCATTGCCCAGGACGAAGGCCGCATCGTCGGCGCTGCCGCTTTTCACGTTGCGCTGCTGCTGGGAGCCTGCCGCCGCGCTGGTGGCCTCGCCGCCGAAGCCGCCCAGGATCACGCTGAAGAACGAGCGGTTCATGGCCTTGCACATGATGTAGCTCAGGATGGCGCCCGAGCTGCCCACCAGCGAACCCGCAATGATCAGCATGCTGTTGTTCAGCGAGAAGCCGATGCCCGCCGCCGCCCAGCCCGAGTAGCTGTTGAGCATGGACACGACCACCGGCATGTCCGCGCCGCCGATGGGAATGATCAGCAGCACGCCCAGCAGCAGTCCCAGGGCGATGACCAGCACGATGTCCATCCAGCTTTGGCTGTGCCAGAAGCCGAAGACGAAGAAGGCCGCTGCCAGCCCCAGCACGGCGTTGAGCGCATGCTGGCCCTTGAACTGCACGGGCGCGCCCTGGAACAGGCGGAACCTGTACTTGCCGCTGAGCTTGCCGAAGGCGATCACCGAGCCCGTGAAGGTCACGGCGCCGATGAAGGCGCCCAGCGCCAGCTCCACGCGGTTGCCGCCCGGGATGGCGCCGCCCTTGGCCGTGATGGCAAAGGCCCAGGGCTCGGCCACGGCGGCCACGGCGATGAACACCGCCGCCAGGCCGATCATGCTGTGCATGAAGGCGACCAATTCGGGCATCTTGGTCATCTCCACGCGCTGGGCCATGACGGCGCCGGCCGTGCCGCCGACCAGCAGGCCCAGCAGCACCCAGCCCAGGCCCAGGGCGTTGCCGCCGGCCAGCTGCACGATGAGCGCCGCCGTGGTCAGCACGGCGATCACCATGCCGGCCATGCCGAACAGGTTGCCGCGTATGGAGGTGGTGGGATGCGACAGCCCCTTGAGCGCCTGGATGAAGCAGACGCTGGCCACCAGGTAGAGCAATGTGACGAGGTTCATGCTCATGACCGGCCCTCCGCCTTGGCGTCCTTGCCGTCCTTGGCCGGAGCGCTCTTGCGCTCCTTCTTGCGGAACATCTCCAGCATGCGCCGCGTGACCAGGAAGCCGCCGAAGACGTTGACCGCGGCCAGCGCCACGGCCAGCACGCCCATGGTCTTGCCCAGGCCCGTTTCCGTGAGCGCCGCCGCCAGCATGGCGCCGACGATGACGATGGCCGAGATGGCATTGGTCACTGCCATCAGCGGCGTGTGCAGCGCGGGCGTGACGGTCCACACCACGTGGTAGCCCACGTAGATGGCCAGCACGAAGATGATGAGATGGATGATGGTGGGGGATACGGCTTCCATGTCATTTCCTCCGCAGCTGGCCTTCATGGGCCATCAGGCACGCGGCCACGATGTCGTCCTCCATGTCCACATGCAGGGCGCCATCCTTGTTGATGATGAGCTTGAGAAAATCGAGCACGTTGCGTGCATACAGGGCCGAGGCATCGGCCGCCACCAGGGCG
>NZ_LZZV01000046.1:0-1516 GCF_014170385.1 Delftia sp. UME58 | reverse complement strand
GTTCCATCGCATTGGCACCAAGTTCCCGCGCCGCCCAGCAACCGGGATCGGCGAACACCACATGATTCATGACCTCAGCCACCCACCGGAACTGGCCGGCGTCCATGTCTGCGCGTGCGCGCTCCAGGATCGCGTCGTTGCCTCCCATGTACTCGACGACCTTCTTCCCAAGCTCCACTGGCGGCAGGCGATGAAGGTGTGCAGGATTGCCGTCATAAGGCCCCAGGTAGTGAGCGTAGATAGCCTCGACGTTGTGCGCTATGGCGCCGTAATAGCCTCGCGCACTCCAGTTCCTGGAGAGCGCATTGGGCAGCATCAGCTGTTCCGCGATCTCCCTCGGAGTCAGGCCATGACTCATCAGCCGCAACGTCTGGTCGTGCAGGAAGCGATAGAGATCACGCTGTACGCGAATGAACTCGACGACGCGTTCACTGCCCCAGGTGGGCCAGTGGTGCTGGGCGAAGACCACGTCCGATTTGTCGCCATAAAGATCAAGCGCTTCGTCAAGGTAGCGTGACCATGCCAGCGAGTCGCGCGTTTTCGCACCGCGCAAGGGGCAAAGGTTGTGCATCGTATGACAGGCGTTCTCCGCCAGGTTCAAGGCCCTGTGGCCTGGAAAATAGAAGTTCATCTCCGCTGGCGCTTCGGTGCCAGGGGTCAACTGAAAGACAATCTTCACACCGTCGATGACATGCTCTTCGACCGTCTCGGTGATGAGCATCGTTGGCGGAATCATCGAATAGGTTCCCTGGCCCGCGTTCTTACCCAAGCCGCTGTCCACTTGCGACATCGGGCCTGGCATCAACGACGGGCCAAACTGGAACGCCGCCCTGCGGCGCATCGGAACGCCAGCCATCACCATTTCCGACACGACTTCATCCATGAACCCCGTCGGCGCGATGACAGACACGCGGCCTGCAGCCACGTCTTCAACGCTTGTCACGCCCAGCACGCCGCCGAAATGATCCCGATGGCTGTGGCTATAGATCACTGCCACAACCGGTCGGTGGCCGCGGTGCAGCCAATACAGATCCAAGGCTGCCCGCGCCGATTCCTCGTACGTGAGGGGATCGATGACCACGATCCCTTTCTCGCCCTCTATGAAGGTGATATTGGCCAGGTCGAAGCCGCGCACCTGATAGATACCGTCGACTACCTTGAACAATCCATGATGCATGTTCAGCCTGGCTTGACGCCATAGGCTAGGGTTAACCGTATCCGGGGCGTCCGACTGTTCAAGGAAGTGGTATCGACCCAGGTCCCAGACCACTTTGCCGTCGGCACCGATGATGCGCGCATCGGGAATCGTCGCGATGTAGCCACGGGCGGCATCGCTGAATGCCGTCGTGTCGCTGAAATCAAGCTCGCTGCGGAACCGGCCGTGGCTTTGAATGGTGCTGGCGCTTGCCGGCTGAGGCTGTGCATATGCATTTCTCATAGGGACTCTCGATGTTCAGGAAATAGGCGAGGCAACGCAGCGACGCGATCAATGCCAGGCAGATTACCCCGCATGTCA
>NZ_LZZV01000045.1:0-700 GCF_014170385.1 Delftia sp. UME58 | reverse complement strand
CATCGTGGGCGAGTCCGGTTCAGGCAAATCCGTGACGTCGCTGGCGTTGATGCGCCTGGTGGAGTATGGCGGCGGCAAGATCGTCAATGGCGACATGTTCCTGCGCCGCCGCAATGGCGACGTCCTGGATCTGGCCCACGCGCCCGACAGCACGCTGCAACGCGTGCGCGGCGCCGATGTGGCGATGATCTTCCAGGAGCCGATGACGTCGCTGAACCCCAGCTTCACCGCCGGCAACCAGATCGCCGAAGCCCTGCAGTTGCACCAGGGGCTGGACGCGGCCGGCGCGCGCGCCGAAACGCTGCGCATGCTGGAACGCGTGCGAATCCCCGAGGCGCGCGCCATCCTGGACCGCTATCCGCACCAGTTGTCGGGCGGCATGCGCCAGCGCGTGATGATCGCGATGGCGTTGTCGTGCAAGCCTCAGCTGCTGATCGCCGACGAGCCGACGACCGCGCTGGACGTCACCATCCAGGCGCAGATCCTGCAACTGATCCGTCAGTTGCAGGAAGAGATGAACATGGGCGTGATCTTCATCACGCACGACATGGGTGTGGTGGCCGAAGTGGCCGACCGCGTGCTGGTGATGTATCGCGGCGACAAGGTGGAAGAGGGCGGTTCGGACGAGATCTTCGCGCGTCCGCAGCATGCCTATACGCGCGCCTTGCTGTCCGCCGTGCCGCGCCTGGGCGCCATGCAC
>NZ_LZZV01000044.1:0-2920 GCF_014170385.1 Delftia sp. UME58 | reverse complement strand
CACTTGATCTCGCCCAATGACCGCTACGACATCACCTACCTGCGCAACTACGCGATCCTGAACGTCAAGGACCGTCTGGCCCGCATCACGGGTGTGGGCGAAGTGGCGGTGTGGGGGGCAGGCAACTACTCGATGCGCGTCTGGCTGGACCCGCAAAAGGTCGCCCAGCGCGGCATGACCGCGTCGGAAGTAGTCGCCGCCATCCGCGAACAGAACGTGCAGGTCGCCGCCGGCGTGATCGGCGCATCGCCTACGCAAGGCGACGTGCCGCTGCAACTGAACGTGAATGCGCGCGGCCGCCTGCAAAGCGAAGAAGAGTTCCGCGACATCATCCTGAAGACCTCGCCCGACGGCGCCGTGACGCACCTGTCCGACGTCGCTCGCGTGGAGCTGGACGCCCAGGAATACGGCCTGCGGTCGCTCCTGGACAACAAGCAGGCAGTGGCGATGGGGATCATGCAATCGCCGGGCTCGAACGCGCTGGATGTCTCCAGCCAGATCCGCGCCGCGATGGCCGAGCTGGAACAAGACTTCCCGCCGGGCGTGGAATACCGCATCGAATACGACCCCACGCAGTTCGTGCGGTCCAGTATCGAAGCCGTGGTGCACACGCTGCTTGAAGCCATTGCGCTGGTCGTGCTGGTGGTGATCCTTTTCCTGCAGACCTGGCGCGCGTCCATCATCCCGCTGCTGGCGGTGCCCGTCTCCATCGTGGGCACGTTCGCGCTGATGCTGGTGTTCGGCTATACCATCAACGCCTTGTCGCTGTTCGGGATGGTGCTTGCCATCGGGATCGTGGTCGACGATGCGATCGTGGTGGTGGAAAACGTCGAGCGCAACATCGCGGCGGGTTTGAGTCCACGCGACGCGACCTACCGCGCCATGCGCGAAGTCAGCGGCCCCATCATCGCCATCGCGCTGACGCTGTGCGCCGTGTTCGTGCCGCTGGCCTTCATGACGGGCCTGACGGGCCAGTTCTACAAGCAATTCGCGGTGACCATCGCCATCTCCACGGTGATCTCGGCCATCAACTCGCTGACCCTGTCGCCCGCGCTGTCGGCCCTGCTGCTGAAAAGCCATCACGACAAGCAGGACTGGCTGACCCGTGGCATGAACCGCGTCTTCGGCCGCTTCTTCAACTGGTTCAACAACATGTTCGGCCGCGCGTCCGAGTCCTACGGCTCGGGCGTGTCCGGCGTGATCCGCCGCAAGGCCAGCGCGATGGGCGTGTACGCGGTGCTGGTGGCCGCCACGATCGGCGTGTCGTACCTGGTGCCCGGCGGCTTCGTGCCGGCGCAGGACAAGCAGTACCTGATCGGCTTCACGCAGCTGCCCAACGGCGCGTCGCTGGACCGTACGGAAGCGGTGATCCGCCGCATGAGCGACATCGCCCTGAAGGAACCCGGCGTGCAATCCGCCATCGCCTTCCCGGGTATGTCGATCAATGGCTTCACCAACAGCTCCAGCGCCGGCATCGTGTTCGTGACGCTCAAACCCTTTGGTGAACGCAAGGACGCCGCGCTGTCCGGCAACGCCATCGCGGCCTCGCTGAACCAGAAGTTCGCGACGATCCAGGACTCGTTCATCGCCGTATTCCCGCCCCCACCCGTACTGGGCTTGGGCACGCTGGGCGGCTTCAAGCTGCAACTGGAAGACCGCGCCGCGCTGGGCTATGCCGAACTGGATAAGGCCAAGCAGGCCTTCCTGGAAAAGGCGCGCCAGACGCCCGAACTGGGCCCGTCGTTCTCCAGCTACGAGATCAACGTGCCGCAGCTGGATGTGGACCTGGACCGCGTGAAGGCCAAGCAGCTGGGCGTGCCCGTGACGGACGTCTTCGACACCATGCAGATCTACCTGGGTTCGATGTATGTCAACGACTTCAACCGCTTCGGCCGGGTGTTCCAGGTGCGTGCGCAAGCCGATGCGCCGTTCCGCGCCCACGCCGACGACATCCTGCAGCTGAAGACCCGCAATGCCGCGGGCGACATGGTGCCGCTGTCGTCGCTGGTGACGGTCAACCAAACCTTCGGGCCTGAAATGGTGGTGCGCTACAACGGCTACACCGCCGCCGACATCAACGGCGGTCCGGCCCCTGGCTTCTCGTCCGATCAGGCGCAAGCCGCGGCCGAGCGCGTCGCCGCCGAAACGCTGCCGCGCGGGGTGAAGTTCGAATGGACCGACCTGACGTATCAGCAGATCCTGGCGGGCAATGCCGGCTTGTGGGTGTTCCCGATCAGCGTGCTGCTGGTGTTCCTGGTGCTGGCCGCGCTGTATGAAAGCCTGACCTTGCCGCTGGCCGTGATCCTGATCGTGCCGATGAGCATCCTGGCCGCGCTGACGGGCGTCTACCTGACGGGCAACGACAACAACATCTTCACGCAGATCGGCTTGATGGTGCTGGTGGGCTTGTCGGCGAAGAACGCGATTCTGATCGTGGAATTCGCAAGAGAGCTGGAAATGAGCGGCCGCACGCCGCTGGAAGCCGCCATCGAAGCCAGCCGCCTGCGCCTGCGCCCGATCCTGATGACGTCCATCGCGTTCATCATGGGTGTCGTGCCACTGGTGCTGTCGTCCGGCGCCGGTTCGGAAATGCGCTACGCCATGGGGGTCGCTGTGTTCTTCGGGATGCTGGGCGTGACCTTGTTCGGCCTGTTCCTGACGCCGGTGTTCTACGTGCTGCTGCGTTCGCTGGGCGGCAAGACGCTGCACTCCGCCGCGCCGCACGAAGCGCCGGTGAGCACGCAGCATATCGACCCGAACGCGCCGCCCGTCACGCAACCTCACGCATAAGGCCGGCAACGCCGAAAGAGCAGCCAGCGCGTCCCGTCATGCACGGCGGGACGCGCGCTAAAGAGAATTCATCATGATCCAAAGACTGACCCGTGGTTCCGCCTTGCTTGCTTGCCGTCCTGCTCGTGCT